>NZ_JACASJ010000032.1:32154-45521 GCF_013391025.1 Enterobacter sp. SECR19-1250
CGCTCTCCACCGCCGTAACGCTCTCAAGCCTGGTGGCGCTGACGCTGACACCCGCGCTGTGTGCGCTGCTGCTGCGTCCGCGTCCGGCGCAGCCCGCGGCGATTTTCCGCGGCTTCAACCGGGGGCTGGAGGCCACGCGTAGCCTCTACTCCCGCATGGTGAGTATATTCACCCTTCGTCCGTGGCTGGCACTGCTGGCCACCGCAGGCGCGGCGGCTGTGGTGGTGTTCAGCTTTATGTCGATGCCTAAAGGCTTCCTGCCGCAGGAAGATCAGGGCTACTTCTTCGCCAGCGTTCAGTTGCCGGAAGCGGCCTCGCTGGAGCGCACCGAGGCGGTGATGGCTACGGCACGCGAATTAATTGCTAAACATCCGGCGGTGGAAGACGTGATTCAGGTCTCCGGGTTTAATATCCTCAACGGCACCAGCGCCTCCAACGGCGGGTTTATCTCCATCATGCTGAAGGACTGGAGCGAGCGTCCGCCGCTGGATGAAGTGATGGGTACCCTTCAGCGCCAGCTGCTGACGCTGCCGGAAGCAACCATCATGACCTTTGCCCCGCCGACGCTGCCGGGGCTGGGCAATGCTTCCGGCTTCGACCTGCGTATTCAGGCGCAGGCGGGGCAGAGCCCGGCGGAGCTGGAGCGCATCACCCGCGAGGTGCTGGTAAAAGCCAACCAGCATCCGCAGCTGAGCCGCGTATTCACCACCTGGAGCAGCAACGTGCCGCAGCTGACGCTGACCGTTGACCGCGAGCGCGCGGCGCGTCTCGACGTACCGGTGTCACGCATCTTCAGCAGCCTGCAAACCGCATTTGGCGGCACGCGTGCCGGCGATTTCAGCGTCAACAACCGCGTCTACCATGTGGTGATGCAAAATGAGATGCAGTGGCGCGAGCGCGCCGGGCAAATCAGCGAGCTGTTTGTGCGCAGCAACAACGGTGAGCGGGTGCGCCTGAGTAATCTCGTGACCATCACGCCCACCGTTGGCGCGCCGTTCCTGCAGCAGTACAACCAGTTTCCGTCGGTGTCGGTGAGCGGTTCCGCGGCGGAAGGGGTGAGCAGCAGCACTGCGATGGCGGCGATGGGCGACATTCTGGCGCAGAGCCTGCCCGCCGGGTACGACTACGCCTGGAGCGGCATGTCGTACCAGGAGCAGCAGACCGGCAATCAGGCGATATGGATTGTGCTGGCGGCGGTGGTGATGGCGTGGCTGTTCCTCGTCGCCCAGTACGAGAGCTGGACGCTTCCGGCGAGCGTAATGCTTTCGGTGCTGTTCGCCATCGGCGGGGCGCTGGTCTGGCTGTGGATAGCCGGCTACGCCAACGACGTGTATGTGCAGATTGGCCTGGTGTTGCTGATAGCCCTTGCTGCCAAGAACGCGATCCTTATCGTCGAGTTTGCCCGCGCGCGGCGCATGGAGGGGATAACAATTGTCGATGCGGCTCGCGAGGGGGCATCACGCCGCTTCCGTGCGGTAATGATGACGGCGGTATCGTTCATCATTGGCGTCCTGCCAATGATGCTGGCGACCGGGGCGGGTGCCCAAAGTCGTCGCATCATTGGTACTACGGTATTCAGCGGTATGCTGGTGGCGACCGTGGTGGGGATCCTGTTCATCCCCGCACTGTTCGTGCTGTTCCAGCGCCTGCGCGAGTGGGGGCACAGCCTTACGGACTCGTCGCCCACAGCTCGCAGTGCTTCTGAACCAGAGAAATAAGCGAGCCGCCGTCGGCGATAAAGTCCCGCATGCGCTGCGCCTCGCTCTTGCCCTGCTTTAACAGCAGGGCAAGTTCCTTAATCGCGCTCGTCGCGCCGAGTTTCTCGGCCGATGGCGCAACCTGCTCCAGCAGCCAGGCAAGATCTTCCGCCACCGTCTTATGCTCGCCGGTATGCACGTCCGTCAGTATGCCCTCAAGCCCGTAGCGACACGCCTGAAAACGGTTAAAGCGATACAGCAGAAAATCCCTCTCCTGATGCTTATACGGCCGGGTGGTCAGCAGCCAGTGGGATGTCGCCTGGATCAGCCCGGCGATATTGATCGCATGGCCGAGCGTCAGCGGCGTATCCATCACCCGCACCTCAACGGTGCCAAAATGTGGGCTGGGGCGGATGTCCCAGTGCAGATCTTTAATGCTGTCGATCATGCTGGTTGAGCTCAGGCGGCGAAACAGCCCCTCGAACTCCTGCCAGTTGTTGACCCACGGCATCTGCCCGTTATCCGGGAACCCGGAAAAGATGTTGAGTCGCGAGGAGGCGAACTTCGTGTCCGTGCCCTGCATGTAGGGTGATGCGGCGGCCAGGGCGATAAAGTGCGGGACAAAGCGTGACAGGCCATGCAGCAGATAAATCGCGTCATCGCCGGTCCGGCACCCGACATGCACGTGCTGGCCAAACACCGTCGCCTGTAAAATCAGATAGCCAAAGCGCTCCAGCGTGATGTTGTAGCGCTCGTCATCGCACACCTCCTGCCGCTGCCACTTCTGGAACGGATGCGTCCCGCCGCCGCAGATCTGAATATGATGCTCCGCCGCCGCCCGCAAAATGCTCTGCTGCATCATGGAGAACTGTGCCGCCGCCTGATCGATGTTCTGGCACACGCCGGTGGCAATCTCAAGCATGCTTTCGGTGATATCGTGTTTAACTTCACCGCCTTTGATGTCGTCTTTAACGGCGGCGATAAGCGCGGAAGAGTCCTGGCTCAGATCGTATCCCGGTGGGTTAACCACCTGCAGCTCGAGTTCGATGCCAAGGGTATAGGGTTCAGAGGATTTGAAATCGGGTAAAGGCATGGCGCACTCCGTTGTCTGTCGTGTGTTGAGTATAGACAACGACGTGGCGCTCACTTTTTACAGTGGTATAACTGTTAGCAGGCTTAGCGAAAAGGGGAGTTAACCATGTCTGACAATCCAGTGATTGCGCTGATTGGTCCTGGTGCAATTGGTACCACTATCGCCGCGGTGCTACATGACGCTGGCCGCACGCCGCAGTTGTGCGGACGCACTGCACATCCTGAACTGCTTCTGCGCGACGACGAAGGTGAAACGGTCGTGCCGGGTCCGGTATTAACCGACCCGTCCGTCGTCACGCGTCCCGCCGATCTGGTTTTTGTGGCGGTAAAAACGACGCAGAACGCCGACAGCGCCGGGTGGCTGCGCGCCCTGTGCGATGAAAACACGGTGGTCTGCGCCCTGCAAAACGGCGTGGAGCAGAAAGCCCAGTTGGAGCCGTGGGTTAATGGCGCAACGGTGCTGCCGTCGGTGGTCTGGTTCCCGGCGCAGCGTGAGCCGGATGCCTCCGTCTGGCTGCGCGCCAAACCGCGCCTGACGCTGCCGGACGTTCCGCAGGCAAAACGGGTGGTAGACGCGTTGCAGGGCACACGCTGTGCGGTTGAGCTGTCGGCTGATTTCGCCACTGTCGCCTGGCGCAAGCTGCTGCAAAACGCGGTGGCCGGGCTAATGGTGCTGGCCAACCGTCGTGCCGGGATGTTTTCGCGCGAGGACATCAGCGCGCTGGGGCTGGCGTATCTGCGCGAAGGCCTTACTGTCGCCCGTGCCGAGGGGGCAGCGCTCAATGATGACGTTGCGCAGGAGATCCTGGCGAACTTCCAGCGCGCCCCGGCCGATTTAGGCACCTCGATCCTTGCCGACCGTCAGGCCAACCGCCCACTGGAGTGGGATATCCGCAACGGCGTAATCCAGCGCTATGGCCGCGCGCACGGTATTCCGGTGCCCATCAGCGATGTGATAGTGCCGCTGCTGGCGGCGGGGAGCGAGGGGCCGGGCTAACGGCCGCTGTTTTTCCGTTCGGCAAAGTAGTGCGCGGGCGTGGTGCCCATCGCTTTGCGAAACATGGTGATAAACGCATTCACGGATTCATACCCGAGTTTTGTTGCCACATTCTGCACCGGGGCACCGCTCGCCAGCTCCTGCAGGGCGATAATCAGGTGCAGCTGCTGCCGCCATCGCCCAAAGCTCAGCCCGGTCTCGCGCTGCATCAGACGCGCAAAGGATCGTTCGCTGAGCGCCAGCCGTTTGGCCCAGTCTTTCAGGGTGCTTCTGTCCTCAGGGTGGCTGACCAGCGCGTCGGCCATCGCGCGTATTTTGGGATGCGCCGAAACCGGCAGGCTCAGCTTTTGCTGCGGCATGCTGGTCAGTTCATCAAGTGTTACCCGGGTGAGTCTTGCCGCGTGGCTGTCCGGCGGATAATCAACCTCTTCGCGGGTTAAACGGTCAACCAGTTCCTTAATCAACGGCGAAATCGCCAGGATACAGCATCGCGCCGGGAGCGCCGCCGCACCGGGCTCAATAAACAGATAGTTGAGATGGGCGTTCCAGGTCGCTTTAGCACTATGCGGAATGCCGCCGGGGATCCAGACCGCGCAGTCTGGCGGCACGATCCAGATATCGTTTTCCGCATAACAACTGACCGCGCCATAGCGGGCAATAATCAGCTGCCCCTTGCGGTGGGTGTGTACCGGCACTTCTGCAGCGTAGTCCACGAAGTCCAGATGACGCGCCACGGCAGGAGAGGCTGTGGCGTCAGGGTCATAGAGCGTATTAGCAAGTTGAGGTTTCATGTTTATGGCAATATTTAGGTATTTTTTGACAGAATAGAGTATTTAAGCGCGCTGACAAGCCGGTAATAATCCCGGCATGAACATCCTCATCTCTCGTTATTTACCAGCCGCACTGCAAAGCGATGCCCGCGCGCTGCTCTATTCCGCAAGGACATTTGCCGCCGCGATGCTGGCATATTACATTGCGCTGTCGATCGGTCTCGACCGCCCCTCATGGGCCATTATTACCGTTTACATTGTGTCGCAGACGTCGGTGGGGGCATCGCTCAGCAGGAGCCTTTACCGTCTGGCCGGAACCGTAACGGGGGCCTTTGCCACCGTGCTGATCGTGCCCACCTTCGCAAATATGCCGATGGTTTGCAGCGTGGTGCTGACGGGGTGGATCACGTTCTGTCTCTGGTTATCCCTGCTGGAGCGCACGCCCCGGGCCTATGCCTTTGTGCTGGCAGGTTACACCGCGAGCCTGATTGGTTTCCCGGCGGTCTCTGAGCCCGGTGCGATTTTTAACATCGCCGTCGTTCGGGTGCAGGAGATTGCGATTGGTATCTTCTGCGCGGCGGTGATTCACCGCTATGTATTGCCTGCGCGTATCTCCGCGCAGTTCAACAGCGCCTTATCGCAGACGCTGCGCACCGCACGCGAGCGGGTAGCCGACACGTTAGCGGGCAAACCCGGTACGGTGACGTCGCCCCTGCATTTTGCGCTGTCGCTGCAGTTCCTGCAGGGAATGAGCCATCATATCACGTACGATTTCGCCCTTGCCGTTCCGGTACGCCAGGCCCGAAAAGCCATTCATGACCGGCTGGCGCGGTTGATTATGGTGAACTGTGAACTGCGTGACCGCTTACCCCTGACGGCGACAATGCCCGCTGAACTGCAAACCGTGCTGGACGATGTCCAGGCCTGGCTTGCCTGTGACGATGAAGAACAACGAAAACAGCTGGCAGACGCCCTCATTAAGCGTTGCCAGCAGGTCGCTGAGCGCGATGCTTCTCGGGCGCGGAGCCTGAAAGAGGCGGAGCGGGCAAGTTTTACCCGTTATCTGACGGAGGCCGTGCTTCTTTTGCAACAGTGCGATCGTCTTTCAGATGCGATCCACCACAGCCAGTTTGCGTCCGATCGCGTACAGAGCAGCGCGATCAAAGGCTACGTCTTCCACCGCGATCCGCTTACCGCCGCGCGCACGGCGCTGGGGGCGTTCGTCATCATCCTGAGCGGTTGTCTGGTCTGGATTTACTCCGCCTGGCCCGACGGCGGCACGGCAGTTTCGATCCTCGGTGTCTGCTGCACGCTGTTCGGCAGCTTCGACACCCCGGCACCGCACCTCGTGAAATACATCATCGGCAGCATATGGGGCGTAGTGATAAGCCTGCTCTATAGTTTTGCGCTACTTCCACAGGTGAGTGATTTCACCGTGCTGGTGGCGGTACTTGCGCCAGCGTATCTGCTGGCCGGGTCGCTGCAGGCGCGCCCACCCACCACCTTTATGGCGATGGGGATCACCCTCACGCTGCCGGTGCTATCGGAGCTAAGCGCGCGCTACAGCGGCGATTTCGCCGGGGCGCTAAACACCGCCATTGCTCTCTTTTTCGCGACCGGTTTTGCCGTCATCAGCATGAGCCTGCTGCAAACCGTGCAGGCCGATGCCGCCATCAACCGGCTGCTGAGGGTGTGCCAGCGCGATATCCGCCGCAGCGTGAAAGGAAAAATGCAGAGCGATGAAACCCACTGGATCAATCTGATGATCGACAGGGCGGCCCTGTTACTGCCGCGTTTGCCGCGCAGTGGGCACGCTACCGAACAGGCGCTTAACCGACTGCTGCACGCGCTGCGGATTGGCCTCTCGGTGCGACACCTCCGCCGTACTGATATGCCGCCGGAGATTAACACGCTGCTTTATCAACTGACGACGTCAGACACCGCCGCCTTACGTGAACGCCTCGCCGCCGCCATTGGCTGCCGTTTGCCTGCGGCTGATGAACAAACGCGGCAGGTTATCGGCAGGCTGGTGGATCTTCACTGCGCATTACGGGGGCCGGACGATGGTCAATGATCTCAATGTCGGGGGCGTATTGATCCCCGGGTTACTGATGGTGGCGCTCGTGGCACTGGTCTGCACGCTGCTTCTCATACCGCTTTTCTCTCTCAGCAGGCTTTACCGCCGTTTGCCGTGTCGCCCGCTGATGGATGTTTCAACCTGGATCGTCACCTTCTACCTGCTCATGCAGGGGTTAACCGCGTTGGGGTTATTGATATGAAAGCATTACTTTCTCTGCTGGGCCGTTATGCGCTGACGCTCAGCGCCGTTGCGGCGGCAACGTGTCTGGCGTTTATCTTGTGGAAACATTACGCCCAGACCCCATGGACCCGCGACGGACGCGTGCGGGCGGATGTGGTGCAGATAGCGCCGGACGTCTCCGGGCCGGTTATCAGCGTGGCGGTGCGGGATAATCAGTGGGTAAACCAGGGTGATGTGCTCTACAGCATCGATCCGCGCTGGCTCAAACTCGCGGTGGTCAGCGCGCAGGCGGATGTGGAGTCAAAACGCCATGAGATGCTGATGCGCCAGGATGCCGCCCGGCGACGCACGCAGATTAAGGACGCCATCTCCCGCGAGGATTTGCAGCAAACTGGCAGTGCGGCGAACGTCGCGGCAGCCAATTATCATGGCGCACTTGCCGCGCTGGCGCTGGCCGAGCTTAATCTGGCTCACGCCACCGTTCGCTCGCCAGTCTCGGGATACGTCACGCATCTGCGGCTTCGCCCTGGCGATTATGCGACAGCGGGGGAGACAAAGGTGTCCATCGTTGATGCCCACAGCTTTTGGGTGGTGGGATATTTTGAAGAGACCAAACTGCGCCATATCCGCGTGGGGGATAGCGCGCAGGTGGCGCTGATGGGTTATGACCCTGTACTCACGGGGCACGTAGAGAGCATCGGTCATGGGATTGGCGATAACAACGACGAGACCGGCGGGCTGGGTCTGCCCGACGTGGAGCCCACCTTCAGCTGGGTGCGGCTGGCGCAGCGCGTACCGGTGCGCATTCATATCGACACCTTACCGAAGGGGGTTGAGCTGGTGGCGGGCCTGTCGGCGAGCGTGGCGGTGGGACAATAATCTGGGGATAGTCAGCCTTAAACACATATGCGAAACTTACCGCTTCTGAAAAAATGTGGTGGGACCCGCTCAATGTCAGAATCATCTTCGCAGTGCCTGTTTAATGAAGGAATGATCGCTTTTCCTGAGGGCTATCAGGATCGTACCGTCAATGTCTTCGCGCCGCCTGCAGCGGATGCGCCAGCATTCAACATCTCCCGTGATACCCTCAACTCCGGCGAAGCGCTTGCCGCGTATATCGATCGCCAGCTCGCCCTGATGGAAAAACATCTCAAGGGCTGGAAGCAGGGTGAACGCAGTGCCGCAACGCTCGGCGACGGCCTTTTGCAGGGTGAAATTGTCCACGCCAGCTATCTGCGCGACGGGAAACGCATCTGGCAGCAGCAGGCCGTGTTTAATGCCGAGGGCGATAACATTCTGGTGTTCACCATGACCTGCACCCGTACGCTGGGCGATACGGACTGCGCGCTGTTCGGCGATCTTCTCAGGAGCTTTCGCTTCCACCATTAACACCAAGGATAGTCGTTATGTTTGAAGCTGCACGCGTTGGTGATGATATCGGCCACTCCGGTGCGCTGGCCGGGATGATTGCCGGAACGATTGTCGGTGGCCTGATTGCCGCCGCCGGGGGCATTCTGGCGGGGGCGATGTTTATTGCCGGTCTAGGCGCATCCTGCCTTGGCGTGGGTGTGCTGCTCGTCGGCGCAAGCCTGGCCGTGGGGTATTACACCGGGGAGCTGGCGACCGCCGCCCGGGACAGTATCGCCGATGCCGGGGCATCCAGTATGACGAAGAAAGGCGTCATCACCTCCGGCTCGCCCAATGTGTTTATCAACAGCAAACCCGCCGCCATCGCGACGGACAGCGCGGTGAAGTGCTCGGACGATGGCTCGCAGCAGATGGCCGAAGGCTCTAAGCGCGTCTCGATTAACAGCCAGCCTGCGTCCCGCATCGGGGATCGCACCACCTGCGACGCGAAGGTGATGACCGGCTCGGACAACGTCTTCATCGGCGGCGATCCGCAGCAAACCCTGCCCATTCAGTCTGAAGTGCCCGAGTGGCTCTATAAAGTCTCCGATCTTACCCTGCTGTTCGCCGGGCTTCTCGGCGGCTGGGGCGGTGCGGCCGGCAAAGTCGGGGCGCTCTCTAAGCTGCTGGGCAAAATCCCTGGGATCAATAAGCTGGCCCGTATCGCCTGCCGCGCCGGCACGCTGATGACCGGCGTAGCGGCCGCGGGGATCATCGCCCGTCCGGTGGATATCGTCAGCGGACAGAAATTTCTCAGCGGGGATGATGAGCTCGATTTTGTTCTGCCGTCGCGCTTGCCGGTGCGCTGGCAGCGCTACTGGCGCAGCGGCAACCCCGGCGACAGCGTGCTGGGCCGCGGCTGGAGCCTGTTCTGGGAAAGCCGCCTGGAGCCCTATCAGGACGGGCTGGTGTGGCGTGCGCCGTCCGGCGATTACATTGCCTTCCCGAACGTGCCGAAAGGGATGCGCACCTACTGCGAGAGCGAAAAAAACTGGCTTGAACATCACCATGACGACAGCTGGTCGGTGTATGACGTCAGCGGCGAGCGCTGGCACTATGCGCCGCTGCAGGATGACGCACCGTCACTGCTTCAGCGCATCTCAGAACCTTGCGGCAACGATATTCTCTTCGAGTGGAATGAGGATAATACTCTGCATGCCCTGACCGACAGCGCGGGCCAGCGCGTGGTCTGCCGCTACGACCGTGACAGGCTTGCCAGCGCCTGGCTGGATGACGAGATTTGCCTGGTCAGTTACGCTTATGATGAACAGCGCCAGCTGGTCTGCGTGACCGGCCGGGGCGGTAGCGTGCGCCGACGCTTCCGCTGGCAGGACGGGCTGATGAGTGCCCACGAGGACGCCAACGGCCTGCTGAGCGAATACCGCTGGCGGGAGATTGACGGTCTGCCGCGCGTGGTCGGTTTCCGCCACAGCGGTGGCGAACAGCTGACGTTTGAATACGATTTTGATAACGGCATCCGTCGCGCCATTCGTGATGATGGTGCGCAGGCGCACTGGCTGATTGACGACGACGACAACGTCGCGCGCTTCACGGATTACGACGGCCGCCAGACGACGTTTGTCTACCGCGACGGCGAGCTCAGCGATGTCATTCTGCCCGGCGGTGCGATGCGCTGCAGTACCTGGGATAAGTATGGCCGCATGACCAGTGAGACGGACCCGGCGGGCCGTCGCACAGAATATTACTGGTATCGTCTGACCGATCGCATCACCCGGACGGTCTACCCGGACGGTACTTCATCGCAGGCGATGTACGACCTTCGCGGTCGTCTGCTGTCGGAAACGGATCCGGCCGGTAACGCCACCGCGTATCACTATCCCGATGAGGAAGAGAACCTGCCGGAGAGCATCACCGATGCCCTCGGCGGCGTGGTACGTCTGGTCTGGAACATCCAGGGGCTGCTGACACAGCGCACCGATTGCTCCGGCAGCGTGACCCGTTTCAGTTACGACCGTTTCGGGCAGCTGATTGCCAGCGAGGATGCGGAAGGGAATATCACGCGTCGGGAGTGGAACAACGCGGGGCTGCTGAGTGCCGTGATCCATCCGGACGGCAGCCGCGAGTCGCTGGTGTGGAACGAACGCGGCCAGCTCACGGGCTGGCGCGACCCGCTGGAAAGCGAGGTAAGCTGGGCCTATAACGCGCTCGGTCTCCCGGTCAGCCTCACCGATCGTATTGGCCGCGTGCGCCAGTGGCGCTACGACCCGCGCGGTAACCTGCTGCGACTCGATAACGGCAACGGGGCGGAATACCGCTTCACCTATGACGCCGTGGGCCGCCCGCTCAGCGAAACGCGCCCGGACGAGACCGTGCGCCATATGGAATGGGATGCGCGAGGGTTCCTCTGCGCGCTCGAAGAAAACGGCCGACCTGCCGCCGACGGCGGCATCGCCCGTCGCGTCCAGCAGTTCAGCTATGACGACAGCGGGCTGCTGATCGGGCGAACTCAGCGCCACGCGGAGTACCGCTACGTCCGCGACCTGAGCGGCCAGATCACCCGCATCCGTCGCACCCCAACAGCCGAAGGCGTTGCCCTGGGTATCGAAAGCGATGAGATTGCATACCGCCATGATGCCGCCGGGCGCGTGCTGAGCGAATCCGGCATTAACGGCGCAGTGGGCTATGAATGGGATGCCCTGAGCAACCTGACCGGCCTGACGCTGCCCGGCGAGCAAAAGCTGGCCTGGCTGCACTATGGCTCCGGCCATGTCAGCGCCATCCGCTTCGGGCAGCAGTTGGTGACCGAGTTCACCCGCGACCGCCTGCACAGGGAAATTCGCCGCACCCAGGGCGCGCGCGAGCAGCTCCGCCAGTATGACAGCCTTGGCAGACGTACCCTGCAGCGCAGTGAGCTGAGTACGGAGGTGACCCTGCCGGAGCAGGCGATACTGGAACGTCTGTATCGCTACACCGCACGCGGTGAGCTTTCTGGCGTTAGCGACACCCTGCGCGGTGAGGTGGATTACGGCTACGACGCCGAAGGGCGTCTGCTGAAGCACTACGAGGCCCGACAGGGGCACAGCCGCGCGCAGTTCAGCTATGACGCCGCGGATAACCTCGCCGCCAATGACGATGCGGTACCGGTCACGGATAACCGCCTGCAGCACTGGCAGGCGCTGTTTATGAAATACGACCACTGGGGCAACCTGGTCAGCCGCCGCAACGGACTGTATGAACAGCATTATGCGTATGACGCCGAGAACCGGCTGGTATCCGCCCGCGGAACCGGGCCGGAAGGGCGGTTTGAGGCGCGCTATCACTACGACGCGCTGGGCCGCCGTACCCGCAAAATCGTCACCACCGCGCACGGCACCACCGAAACGCGCTTCCTGTGGCAGGGCTACCGCCTGTTGCAGGAGCAGCAGCAAACCGGATTGTGCAGTACATATATTTATGACCCGAATGAAGCCTGGAGCCCGCTGGCGCGGGTGGATCATCTCCGAGACCAGAGCAGCGGTGAGATTTACTGGTTCAACACCGACCTGAACGGCGCGCCGCTGGAGGTGACCGACGAACGTGGTGCGGTACGCTGGAGCGGCCAGTACGGCAGCTTTGGCGAGGTGCGCCATCAGAGCGAAGGGTTCTCACGGGTTGTGAATCGCACAGCGATGGCGCATCAACCGCTTCGCTATGCAGGGCAGTACGCTGACGGTGAAACGGGGCTGCACTATAACCTGTTCCGCTACTACGACCCGCAGGTCGGGCGGTTTATTGTGCAGGATCCGATTGGGTTGAATGGCGGGTGGAACCTTTATCAGTATGCGCCGAATCCGTTGGGGTGGATTGATCCGCTGGGTTTAATAAATGAATTTGGAATCGCAGGCTATGGAAGCCCCGTCCATGCAAAAGATGGTTTAACTGCACATGAATTATTACAAAATGCATGGCTAAGAAATAATGGCATAATAAAAGGTAGAATGTCTGGTATCGCAACTACCAACCCAGCGATAGCTTTACAAGAAAATGCTATGCATAAAACAATATCTAAATTACAGGCCAAATATGGATTGCATAATCCTAATGTATTAAAAAACCAGACCGCATTGCAGAATATAAACAGGAATACTGCAATTACTCGAAGGGGTATTTACGAAGACTTAGTGAACAACAGAGGTTGGGAACGTCAAAACGCTAAGAAGTTTGCCACTGAAACGGCAATGAAACTTAGAGAAGATTCTATTGGGTTTGCAAGAAAAAATGGGTTAACAAAATGTTAAAATCTAATCTGATCGCTAAAATAAGTACCCTCCCTGATGGTGATATCATTGGGCGGATTGGTGGAAATATCCCTGAATTCTCTTTAGATAAACTTGATGATATTCAGGGTTATAAGTTTTATTTGACAGTTCAGAATCCTGATGATGGACATGAGTATATTACGATACTTACTCCTGAAGGATATGATGATATGATTGATAACAATATATACCCTAATTGTTCCGTAAAAGTTATTACGCATACTTTTTCTGATGAAAGCAATAATGATGCATTTACGATAAAACACATTAATAAGGCAGCTATTGTTGGGTATGATAAAGTTGAAAGTGAAGAGTTTGATTTTATCACTAAAACTGAAGAAGCAAGGTTAATACAATCGGAAGACTATTATTTTGATTCATTGCAAAAGGATGGTTATAAATTCTTCATGCAAATAGATGAAGATTATTATCCAGATGCATTGCTTGATGGTGATTACATCTTTGGTTACGGTGCTTTGTATTTGTATAAAAAAATATCCGGCGGAAATATTATAGCTGGTTTTTGGCAGTACTCGTAAAGACAAGTGATTAATATAAGCCGGATTAATATTAATTATTCCGGCTTATATAATATAGATGATGTTTTTATGCGGAATGAATTTTTTCTTGATTTTTTACTTACGTCTATAAAATTTCTCTAATTAATAATGGTGTTATTGTCAGGCGTCAGGAAAAGAAATTTTATATAATTTAATAATACTTACGCGCCCGTGTTTAAAATTCTAACTCCGCCAAAATGTTAATGTTTAAAGCTACATAGTTTCAATTGGTTAAGAATGTAATTCGATATGCACAACAGAGTATTGTTGCCGTCATTCCGCAGCTAATTCCAGAATTTAAATAGCGTGATCTGGCGATCAGTTT
>NZ_JACASJ010000320.1:0-377 GCF_013391025.1 Enterobacter sp. SECR19-1250
CGTACCATTCCCGGACGCCATACCCGGCCTTCGTGGTTGTGGTGCGAATAGCCCGCGTCACGCCGTTGATTGTCATGGCGTAGCTGTCGGCTTGCCGGAAGGTATACAACGTTCCGCTTTCGGTCTGGGTATAAAGCTGCGTACCCGGTTCAGCATCCGCCAGCCTGCTACGCATGTTCGCAAGGAATGGCAACCCTATACGGGGCAGGTCGGTGGTATAGCTGCGCGTTCTGTCTCTCACTGGCTGGCCTCCTGCGAATTACTGCGCATTAACTGCGAACGGTGCGCAAATTGAATACGAAATAATATGCGTATTTTACTGTAAATTGCGCACCAATTTTGCAATTTCACATCAATAAAGCCAGTAACCGCGCGGG
>NZ_JACASJ010000321.1:0-366 GCF_013391025.1 Enterobacter sp. SECR19-1250
ACCTTCTGCCCTGGCAATTTGGTTTTGTTCTTTATCGGTCATCCAACCATTCCAGAATTCACAAATGTTCCGATTGAAATCATTCATGGCGTGCCCAATTCTGAAAGCCTCTGGATTGTTATGTGTCCGTAATATATATGCATTAATATATTGTTCACGAGATGGTCTTATATTAGGTAACACCCGGCTTCCCCACACCACATCTCCCTGTTTCCACAACGGTTCACTGCGGGTGCGTACCGGCAACTCCTGCTGATAACGTGCATATGCCGCTTCATGGGCATCAATAAATGCAATTATTGCATCACGGGTGGCAGCAAAGTGCGCCGGGGAACTGAACTGTTCCAGCAGATAGCATTCCAGCGG
>NZ_JACASJ010000322.1:0-363 GCF_013391025.1 Enterobacter sp. SECR19-1250
AGGAAGGTGCGAATAAGCGGGGAAATTCTTCTCGGCTGACTCAGTCATTTCATTTCTTCATGTTTGAGCCGATTTTTTCTCCCGTAAATGCCTTGAATCAGCCTATTTAGACCGTTTCTTCGCCATTTAAGGCGTTATCCCCAGTTTTTAGTGAGATCTCTCCCACTGACGTATCATTTGGTCCGCCCGAAACAGGTTGGCCAGCGTGAATAACATCGCCAGTTGGTTATCGTTTTTCAGCAACCCCTTGTATCTGGCTTTCACGAAGCCGAACTGTCGCTTGATGATGCGAAATGGGTGCTCCACCTTGGCCCGGATGCTGGCTTTCATGTATTCGATGTTGATGGCCGTTTTGTTCTTGCG
>NZ_JACASJ010000323.1:0-357 GCF_013391025.1 Enterobacter sp. SECR19-1250
TGAATTATTCTCAGACAATCCCGGCTAATGTCAGCTATAACGAGTATCAGTTTGTTATTGTGCAGGCGCGTTCTGACGGGTTTGTCGAAAAAGTCTACCCCATGACGATTGGCGATCATGTGAAGAAGGGGACGCCACTTATCGATATTACCATTCCGGACTGGGTGGAAGCACAGAGCGAATTCCTTCTGTTATCCAGCACCGGTGGTACTTCCACGCAAATTAAAGGCGTTCTGGAACGGCTTCGCCTGGCAGGTATGCCGGAAGAGGATATTCAGAGACTGCGTTCTACCCGGAGCATTCAGACCCGTTTTACCATTAAAGCACCTATTGATGGTGTCATTACTGCATTTGACC
>NZ_JACASJ010000324.1:0-351 GCF_013391025.1 Enterobacter sp. SECR19-1250
GCGTTGGATGCCGGGCAACCGCCCGCATTATGGGCGTTGGCCTCAACACGATTTTCCGCCATTTAAAAAACTCAGGCCGCAGTCGGTAACCTCGCGCATACAGCCGGGCAGTGACGTCATCGTCTGCGCGGAAATGGACGAACAGTGGGGATACGTCGGGGCTAAATCGCGCCAGCGCTGGCTGTTTTACGCGTATGACAGGCTCCGGAAGACGGTTGTTGCGCACGTATTCGGTGAACGCACTATGGCGACGCTGGGGCGTCTTATGAGCCTGCTGTCACCCTTTGACGTGGTGATATGGATGACGGATGGCTGGCCGCTGTATGAATCCCGCCTGAAGGGAAAGCTGCA
>NZ_JACASJ010000325.1:0-346 GCF_013391025.1 Enterobacter sp. SECR19-1250
ACAACCCGAAGATGTTTCACTTCTGATTGCGAAAATTTGAGAGACTCGAACACACATTAAATGTGTGTCGTTTCAATTTTCAGCTTGATCCAGATTTTTAAAGAGCAAATATCTCAAACATGACTCGCAAGTCAGTTTTGAGATATGACGGCAGGTGACTTTCACTCACGAACCAGCAAGTGGCGTCCCCTAGGGGATTCGAACCCCTGTTACCGCCGTGAAAGGGCGGTGTCCTGGGCCTCTAGACGAAGGGGACGTACAGTCTCAATCGCAAGACGCCTTGCTATTTACTTTTCATCAGACAATCTGTGTGAGCACTGCAAAGGCAGGTTCTTTAAGGTAAGGA
>NZ_JACASJ010000326.1:0-343 GCF_013391025.1 Enterobacter sp. SECR19-1250
CGGGCAAACAGACGCATGGAGGCGATTTCGTACAGAGCATCTTCCATCGCGCCATCGCTCAGGTTGTACCAATGCTGCATGCAGTGAATGCGTAGCATGGTTTCCAGCGGATAAGGTCGCCGGCCATTACCAGCCTTGGGGTAAAACGGCTCGATGACTTCCACCATGTTTTGCCATGGCAGAATCTGCTCCATGCGGGACAAGAAAATCTCTTTTCTGGTCTGACGGCGCTTACTGCTGAATTCACTGTCGGCGAAGGTAAGTTGATGACTCATGATGAACCCTGTTCCATGGCTCCAGATGACAAACATGATCTCATATCAGGGACTTGTTCGCACCTTCC
>NZ_JACASJ010000327.1:0-340 GCF_013391025.1 Enterobacter sp. SECR19-1250
GCCCAGCAGCGACGACGCGGTAGCGTTACCCTTCAGAAGTTCTTCTGTCATCCCATCCCACACAATTCGTCCTTCGGCAATGACCACCGATCTGGGGGCAATCCGTGCGGCATCTTCGATGCTGTGCGAAACCATCAGCATCGTCAGCTGCCGGCGCTGACAGACGTCCTGCACAAGCGTCAGCATCTCCTGGCGCAGCGCCGGGTCGAGCGCTGAGAACGGTTCATCCAGCAGCAGTATCGGCTGTTCACGGACCAGACAACGGGCAAGCGCCACGCGCTGACGCTGGCCGCCGGAAAGCTCGCCGGGCAGCCTGTCGAGAAATTCCGCGATCCCCATC
>NZ_JACASJ010000328.1:0-335 GCF_013391025.1 Enterobacter sp. SECR19-1250
TCTATATATATTTGACAGTATTCGGCTTCAACATGATTAACGGTGTGTTGACACTGCCGGGTATCGCAGCCTTGATTCTCGGTGTCGGAATGGCCGTCGATGCAAATATCATTTTGTACGAACGTCTGAAGGATGAACTGAGAATCGGCCGCAGCATTAAAAAGGCATATAAAAAAGCGGCGCAAAGTTCGATATGGACCATTTTGGATGCGAATATCACTACAATGATTGCGGGTCTTGTACTGTTTGCATTCGGTACGAGCAGCGTCAAAGGTTTCGCGACCATGCTCATTTTATCGATAGTGATGAGCTTTGTCACTGCTGTGTTCCTGACG
>NZ_JACASJ010000329.1:0-332 GCF_013391025.1 Enterobacter sp. SECR19-1250
CTGTCAGCAGAACAGCAGGGGCGTGAAATTGTGTTCAAAGTGCGCCTGTTAATGGATTAATCCCGTTGTTCAGGAGAAACCTGGAAGGTGACAAAATTGTCATCATTCAGTCACGCGATAAACAGAGGCGGTTTTTTATAATCAGCCATAAATCAGGAGCAGCGTGATAACACAATCACCTGGTTCCTGGAGTGATGATTAACCCGCCCTGAGATCAACTGCTTTCTCTATTATAAGCCATTGATTGTTTGGGTATGTAAACACCGGAGACCCAACCATGGTAAGCGTCAAGCCACTGCCGCCTGTTGCGATTACTAACGATTGACGATGAT
>NZ_JACASJ010000033.1:0-44258 GCF_013391025.1 Enterobacter sp. SECR19-1250
AACCCAGACCTATGTGCCTCGTGTTTAACTGTCCAACTTTTTGGGGTCAGTACAGGGGGAGACTTACCCGAAATCTGATTTATTCAACAAAGCCCTGCGCCGTATATACGCCGGCCGGTTTTTCACAGAGCGTGTGGATGCCGTGGCGCATTGCCAGCATTGACAAACGCGGATGCTCGTAGTGCGGCGTTGCGACAATCACCGCGTCGATAAGCCCGCTCTGAAGCATCTCCTGTGCGTCGCTGAAAAGGGGGAGGGAGCCGACCAGCTGGCGAATGGCCGGATGCTTTTCCGGTGCATTATCACAAACCGCCGCCAGGCATGCGTCACTGACCGTACCCGCCAGTAAATAACGCGCGTGGACCGTACCGATATTACCTATTCCGATAATGCCAAAACGTACCTTCTCCATGTCACACCTTAATTTCAGTTGAAATGAGGGATGACCGGAAAATAGGAAAGGGGAGCCGCAGCGACAATGTGTTTTTGTGAGAATACTCGCAAGCTGTTTAAGTAATCTCCAGGGTCTCTGAAATTTGGTTTTAAAATCAAAGCGCTGTTTCTGCAAATATTTGCAAAAACTGATTGAGAGCGAGGTCACACTATGCCGGGCAGGTTAAAAATGGAGGAGATTGCGACCCTGACGGGGTATTCCGTCAGCACGGTTTCGCGGGTATTAAGCGGCAAGTCTTATGCCAGCGATAAAGCCCGTGACGCGATCGTTCGCACCGCGCGCGAATTAGATGTTCTGGAGGCAATGGCAAGCGGAAGGCTGTTAATTAACGGTATCGCTGTCTTTGCCCCGGAAAGAACCTTTCAGGGGCGTGGAGACATTTTTTATCTGGAAGTGACCAAAGGCATTGCTGAAGCGTGCGCCCCGCATAACGTGTGGGTCAGTTGCTGCGGATTAGAAGAGCAGCACGCCGACGTGAAATTGTTTATGGAAAAGGCCAGCCATAAGAATATCAACGCAATAATAATTATTGGGACTGATGATTCCACCATCTTTAAACTGGCGAGCACGCTGAATAAGCCTTGCGTATTGATTAACTCCGTTGATCGGGATCGGGTGCTGGACGCCGTGTCTCCCGATCACCGGGCGATTGGTTTCACCGCCATGCAGTACCTTTTTGAGCAGGGGCACCGCCGTGTGCTCACGCTCACCTGCCTGCGGCGTGAGACGCTGTATGCGCGTCTGGACGGCATTAAAGAGGCGTACCGCCATTTTCACGTGGCCTTTGATCCCCAGCGTGATTTGCTGGTGACGGAGTGGTTTACGGCAGAGGAGGCTGAGCGGGCGCTGGATGCATGGCTGTTAAGTCATGACAGATCGCAGTGGCCAGAGGTGATTTTCCCGAACAGTACCAGCATGACGGAGGGGGTGATCAGGGCGTTAACGCGCCACGGGCTGCGCATTCCGGAAGACATTTCGCTCATTACGACCGATTTTGCATGGAATTTAGCGCACCGTCTGGAAAAACCGATCACGGGCGTCACGGTGCCCTGCCGTGAGCTGGGGATTGAGGCCGTACACCTGCTGCAAACGCGGCTCAACCGACCTCAGGCGCCGGTCTATAACCTGCTGTTGCAGGGCAAAGTCATGGATTACGGCTCAGTCAGTAATGCCACGCGCCACGCGGCTCGCGTGGCGCTGGATCAGTAATCAGGCAAGCTGCGGCGGCAGGCACACGCCGATGCCACCAATGCCGCAGTAGCCGTACGGATTTTTGTGCAGATACTGCTGGTGGTCGTCCTCGGCATAGTAGAACGGTTTCGCGGTGGTGATTTCCGTTGTCACCTCGCGCGTATCACCTGCGTCGCGCATGGCCTGCTGGAAACGCTCCTTACTGGCGAGTGCGGCGGCTTCCTGCTCAGGCGTGAGCGGATAAATCGCCGAACGATACTGGGTGCCATGGTCATTACCCTGACGCATACCCTGCGCCGGGTCGTGGTTTTCCCAGAATACCTGCAGCAGCTGTTCATAGCTGATGACGGACGGGTCGTATACCACGCGTACGGCTTCAGCATGGCCGGTCTCGCCGGAGCAGACTTCGCGGTAGGTGGGGTTTGGCGTATATCCGCCCGTGTAGCCCGCCGCGGTGCTGTAGACGCCAGGCAACTGCCAGTAGAGGCGTTCCACGCCCCAGAAGCAGCCCATGGCAAACAGGGCGATTTCCATGCCATCAGGTACGTTGGTCATGGAATGGCCATTCACGGCGTGTAAGGTTGCGACTGGCATAGGGGTGTTGCGTCCCGGTAATGCATCTGCTTGTGAAACCAGATGCTTTTTGTCGAATAAACTCACGATGGGGCCTCCCGGGGTGCGATGTTTCGGTTAAGGTTGTCACGAAGCGTTTAATTGAACACAATAAATGCGCTGAATGAGTCTAGATTTAATCATAAGAAATATTTGGGTGTTACACCCTTTTTCAACCCGAGAATTGGGTTTTTTGGCCAACAGGCCGTATTTTGCCGCGGAGCGGCACTTCATTTGCTTCCAGGGTGGAAACAGGGATATTCAGGAGAGAACGTGACAAAAATCCGCCAGTTATGTTTGGTCAGTGTCTTGCTGACAAGCGGGGTTGCCAGCGCGGCGAATGTCCGTTTGCAGGTTGAGGGGTTATCCGGGGCGCTGGAAAAAAACGTGCGTGCACAGCTGTCGACGATTGAAAGTGACGAAGTGACGCCGGACCGGCGTTTTCGTGCACGCGTGGATGACGCGATACGCGAAGGGCTAAAAGCCCTGGGATATTACGAACCCACCATCGATTTCGATCTCCGCCCACCGCCAAAAAAGGGGCGGCAGGTACTTATTGCCCGCGTCTCGCCGGGTGAGCCGGTGCTGATAGGCGGCACCAATGTGGTGTTACGCGGCGGCGCGCGTACCGATCGCGATTATCTGGATCTGCTCAGTACGCGGCCTAAAATCGGTACCGTACTGAATCACGGTGATTACGACAGTTTCAAAAAATCGCTGACGAGCGTCTCCTTACGCAAGGGCTACTTCGACAGCCAGTTCAATAAAAGCCAGCTGGGCATTGCGCTGGGCAGACGCCAGGCCTTCTGGGATATCGACTACGACAGCGGCGAACGCTACCGCTTTGGCGATGTGACGTTCGAAGGCTCGCAAATTCGTGAAGAGTACCTGCAAAACCTCGTGCCGTTCAAAAAGGGTGACTACTACCATTCACGCGATCTGGCCGAGCTGAACCGCCGCCTGTCGGCAACCGGGTGGTTTAATTCGGTGGTTGTTGCGCCGGAGTTTGAAAAGGCCCGCAAAACCAAGGTATTACCACTGCACGGTGTGGTGTCGCCACGCACCGAAAACACCATTGAGACCGGGGCTGGCTATTCAACGGATGTGGGGCCGCGCGTGAGGGCGACCTGGAAAAAGCCGTGGATGAACTCGTACGGCCATAGCCTGACCACCAGCGCCAGTATCTCAGCCCCGGAGCAACAGCTCGACTTCAGCTACAAAATCCCGCTGCTGAAGAACCCGCTTGAGCAGTATTACCTGGTCCAGGGGGGCTTTAAGCGTACCGATTTGAACGATACCGAGTCGGATTCCACCACGCTTGCCGTATCCCGATTCTGGGATCTCTCCAGCGGCTGGCAGCGCGCCATTAACCTGCGCTGGAGTCTTGACCACTTTACCCAGGCCAACGTCACCAACACCACCATGCTGCTCTATCCGGGGGTGATGATCAGCCGTACCCGCTCACGCGGCGGCCTGATGCCGACCTGGGGCGATTCCCAGCGTTACTCTATCGATTACTCCAACACCATGTGGGGTTCCGATGTGGATTTCTCGGTGATTCAGGCGCAAAACGTCTGGATCCGCACGCTGTATGACAAACACCGCTTTGTGATGCGCGGTAACCTCGGCTGGATTGAAACCGGCGACTTCGACAAAGTCCCGCCTGACCTGCGCTTCTTCGCCGGGGGAGACCGCAGTATCCGCGGCTACAAATACAAATCCATCGCGCCTAAAGATGATGACGGCAAGCTGATCGGGGCCTCCAAGCTGGCGACCGGCTCGCTGGAGTACCAGTACAACGTCAGCGGAAAATGGTGGGGCGCCATGTTTGTGGACGGCGGCGAAGCGGTGAGCGATATCCGCCGCAGCGATTTCAAAACCGGCGCGGGCGTGGGCGTGCGCTGGCAGTCGCCCGTCGGGCCCATCAAGCTCGACTTCGCTGTGCCGGTGGGTGACAAAGAAGAACACGGTTTACAGTTTTACATCGGTCTGGGGCCTGAATTATGAGTTTATGGAAGAAGATAAGCCTCGGAGTACTGATTTTTATCGTGCTGCTGCTCGGTACGGTGGCGTTTCTGGTGGGCACGACAACCGGCCTGCATCTGCTGTTTAACGCGGCGAACCGCTGGGTACCCGGGCTGGAAATCGGCCAGGTGACGGGCGGCTGGCGCGATCTACGTCTGAAGAATATTCGCTACGAGCAGCCTGGCGTTGCGGTCAACGCGGGCGAGTTTCACCTTGCCGTCAGGCTGGGTTGCCTGCGGGACAGTAAGCTCTGCGTCAACGACCTGTCGCTAAAAGATGTGAACGTGGCGATTGATTCGGAGAAAATGCCGAAATCAGCGCCGGTTGAAGAAGAGGACAGCGGCCCGCTGAATCTCTCGACGCCGTACCCGATTGCGCTTTATCGGGTGGCGCTGGACAACGTCAATGTCAAAATCGATGACACCACCGTATCGGTGATGGATTTCACCTCCGGCCTGCGCTGGCAGGAGAAAAACCTCACCCTGACGCCAACCACCCTGCAGGGATTGCTGATCGCGCTGCCGAAGGTGGCGGACGTGGCGCAAGAGGAGATCGTCGAGCCGAAGATCCAGAACCCACAGCCGGAAGAGAAACCGCTGGGTGAAACGCTGAAAGATCTGTTCTCGAAGCCTGTCCTGCCGGAGATGACGGACGTGCACCTGCCGCTGAACCTGAATATCGAAGCGTTCAAGGGCGAGCAGTTGCGTCTGACTGGCGACACCGATCTCACGGTCTATAACATGTTGCTGAAGGTCAGCAGCATCGACGGCAACATGAAGCTCGACGCGCTGGATATCGACACCAACCAGGGCTCTGTCAATGCCTCGGGTCATGCCCTGCTGCGTGACAACTGGCCGGTGGATATTACCCTGAACAGCGCGCTCAACATCGACCCGCTGAAAGGCGAAAAAGTGAAGGTCAAGGTAGGCGGCGCGCTACGCGACAAGCTGGATGTTGGGGTGAATCTCTCCGGCCCGGTGGACATGGTTCTGCGCGCGCAAACCCAGCTGGCGGAAGCCGGACTGCCACTTAACCTTGAGGTGGTCAGCAAGCAGCTGTACTGGCCGTTCACCGGCGAAAAACAGTTCCAGGCCGATGACCTGAAGCTGAAGCTGAGCGGCAAGATGACCGATTACACGCTGTCGTTCCGTACCGCCGTGAAGGGCCAGGACGTGCCACCCGCCACGATCACGCTGGATGCAAAAGGGAATGAACAGCAGGTTAATCTCGACAAACTGACCGTTGCGGCGCTGGAAGGCAAAACCGAGCTGACCGCGCTGCTCGACTGGCAGCAGGCGATCAGCTGGCGCGGTGAGCTGAAGCTCTCGGGGATTAACACGGCGAAAGAGGTGCCGGACTGGCCGTCAAAACTGGACGGTCTTATCAAAACCCGCGGCAGCCTGTACGGCGGCACGTGGCAGATGGATGTCCCGGAAATCAAGCTCACCGGTAACGTGAAGCAGAACAAGGTTAACGTAGAAGGTTCGCTCAAAGGCAACAGCTACCTGCAGTGGGTGATCCCGGGTCTGCACGTGGAGCTGGGGCGCAACACGGCGGATATCAAAGGCGAGCTGGGGGTGAAAGATCTGAACCTCGACGCCACTATTGATGCGCCGAATCTGGATAACGCCCTTCCGGGGCTTGGCGGCACGGCGAAGGGGCTGCTTAAGGTGCGCGGCACGGTGGATGCACCGCAGTTGCTGGCGGATATCACGGCCAGTAACCTGCGCTGGCAGGAGCTGTCCATCGCCCGCGTTCGCGTTGACGGGGATGTGAAATCCACCGATCAGATCGGCGGTAACCTGAACCTGCGCGTGGAGCGCATTTCTCAGCCGGACGTGAACATTAATCTGGTGACCCTGGACGCCAAAGGCAACGAGAAGCAGCACGACCTCCAGCTGCGCGTGCAGGGCGAGCCGGTTTCCGGGCAGCTTCACCTGACGGGGAGCTTCGACCGCAAGGCGGAGCGCTGGAAAGGGACGCTCGACAACACCCGTTTCAACACCCCGGTAGGGCCACTGGTGCTGTCACGCGCTATTGCCCTGGACTACCGCAATGCCGAACAAAAGATCAGCATTGGCCCACACTGCTGGACCAACCCGAATGCGGAGCTGTGCGTGCCGCAGACCATCGACGCGGGAGCGGAAGGGCGCGCGCAGATCACCCTCAATCGTTTTGATCTGGCGATGTTAAAACCGTTCATGCCGGATACCACTCAGGCGAGCGGCGTCTTTAGCGGGAAGGCCGCTGTGGCCTGGGACACCACCAAAGAGGGGCTGCCACAGGGCAGCGTGACGCTTTCTGGCCGCAACGTGAAGGTGACACAGGATGTCAACAACGCGCCGCTGCCGGTGGCGTTTGATACCCTGAACCTGAGCGCGGATCTGCACAACAACCGGGCCGAGCTGGGGTGGCTTATCCGCCTGACCAATAATGGCCAGTTCGACGGTAAGGTGCAGATTACCGACCCACAAGGGCGACGTAATCTGGGCGGGAACGTCTCTATTCGCAACTTCAACCTGGCGATGGTTAACCCGATTTTCTCGCGCGGTGAAAAAGCGGCGGGGATGCTCAACGCGAACCTGCGGCTGGCGGGCAACGCGCAAAGCCCGCAGCTGTTCGGTCAGATGCAGCTAAACGGTGTGGATATCGACGGCAACTTTATGCCGTTCGATATGCAGCCAAGCCAGATTACGATGAACTTCAACGGGATGAGCTCAACGCTGAACGGCTCGGTGCTGACCCAGCAGGGGCAAATCAACCTCAGCGGTGACGCCGACTGGAGCCAGCTTGATAACTGGCGCGCCCGTATCGCCGCGAAAGGCAGCAAGGTGAGGATCACCGTACCGCCGATGGTACGTCTGGATGTCTCGCCGGATATCGTCTTTGAAGCAACGCCGAGCCTCTTTACCCTCGACGGGAACGTGGACGTGCCGTGGGCGCGCATCGTGGTTCACGAGGTGCCGGAAAGCGCGGTGGGCGTCTCCAGTGATGAAGTGATGCTCGACGATAACCTCAAGCCGATTAATCAGCAAAGCGCGGGCATTCCGATCAACAGCAATCTTACCGTGCATGTGGGGAATAACGTTCGTCTGAACGCGTTTGGGCTGAAGGCACGCCTGACGGGTGACCTGAAAGTGGCGCAAGACAGACAGGGGCTTGGCCTGAACGGGCAGATCAACATTCCTGAAGGGCGTTTCCATGCTTATGGTCAGGATTTGATTGTGCGTAAAGGTGAACTGCTGTTCTCCGGTCCGCCGGATCAGCCGCTGCTCAACATTGAAGCGATTCGTAACCCGGAAGCGACAGAAAACGACGTGATTGCGGGCGTGCGCGTCACCGGTTCGGCCGACGAACCGAAGGCGGAGATCTTCTCCGACCCGGCGATGTCCCAGCAGGAAGCACTCTCTTACCTGCTGCGTGGTCAGGGCCTGGATAGCGGCCAAAGCGACAGTGCAGCGATGACCTCAATGTTAGTGGGTCTGGGGGTTGCACAAAGTGGTCAGGTTGTGGGTAAAATCGGTGAGACGTTCGGCGTAAGCAATCTGGCGCTGGACACCCAGGGCGTGGGTGACTCCTCGCAGGTGGTGGTCAGCGGCTATGTACTGCCGGGTCTGCAGGTAAAATATGGCGTGGGGATCTTTGACTCGCTGGCAACTCTCACGTTACGCTATCGCCTGATGCCTAAGCTATATCTGGAAGCAGTGTCCGGCGTAGACCAGGCACTTGATCTGCTCTATCAGTTTGAGTTTTAGCAATGCGAATATTTGTCTACGGCAGTTTACGAACCAAGCAAGGCAACAGTCACTGGATGACCAATGCCCTGTTGCTTGGGAATTACAATATCGAAAACTACCAGTTGTACAGCCTGGGCCACTATCCAGGCGCGGTTCCCGGCGAAGGAACAGTACACGGTGAAGTTTATCGTATTGATAACGCGACACTTGCCGAACTTGATGCCTTGCGCACCAGGGGCGGTGAATACGCGCGCCAGTTGATCCAGACGCCGTACGGAAGTGCGTGGATGTACGTCTACCAGCGTCCGGTCGAAGGGTTAACGCGGATTGTAAGCGGTAACTGGTTAGACAGAGACCAGTACTGAAAAAACAACGCCACCGTGAGGTGGCGTTGTTTTTTGTGCCTCTTGCCGGGGGCGTAGCGCACCCGGGCGAAACTCTCCATCCACAAAAAAGCCCCGACCAGCGGGGCTTTATCGATGTGCGGAAAGAATTACTTCTTAGCAGCGCGTTCGAAAGAGGCGATGATTTCTGCTTTCGCCGCTTCTGCGTTGTCCCAGCCGTCAACTTTAACCCACTTGCCTTTTTCGAGGTCTTTGTAGTGCTCGAAGAAGTGAGTGATCTGCGCTTTCAGCAGTTCTGGCAGGTCGTTCACATCTTTGATGTGATCGTACTCTTTGCTCAGCTTGGTGTGCGGTACCGCAACCAGTTTCGCATCTTCGCCGGATTCGTCGGTCATTTTCAGCACGCCAACTGGGCGGCAGCGAATGACTGCGCCTGGCTGCAGTGGGTATGGCGTTGGAACCAGCACGTCAACCGGGTCACCGTCCAGAGACAGGGTGTGGTTGATGTAACCGTAGTTGCATGGATAGAACATCGCGGTAGACATGAAACGGTCTACAAACAGCGCACCGCTCTCTTTGTCCACTTCGTATTTGATAGGATCTGCGTTAGCCGGGATTTCGATAACAACGTAGATGTCTTCTGGCAGTTCTTTACCCGCAGGGACGTTGAGTAAGCTCATGTCTGTGTCCTTTAAAATGGATGGTAAACAAGTGGCAGGTATTATAGCCAACTGGCGCTGAATGTCTCCGCCTGTTTTCGTCTTCTCAACGCGTTCGTCTCACTTTTCAGACCGATTCCATGGCAGAAAAATCCATAAACTCAGCCGCATTTTTCATGAAGAAATGAAAGCGATTACAAACTTGTGATTAACGTTTTATTCACTTTTCTGAAGTGTGATGTAACGCAATTCGTTACATATTTCATTGGCTATAGTCATTTCGCAGAACATCTTTTAACCAACAATAACTCACCCTACGAGGACGTTCATATGTGGAAGCGCTTACTTCTTGTCACAGCAGTTTCGGCAGCCATGTCGTCTATGGCGATGGCCGCACCTTTAACCGTAGGATTTTCGCAGGTCGGCTCTGAATCAGGCTGGCGTGCGGCAGAAACCAACGTTGCGAAAAGCGAGGCCCAGAAACGCGGCATCACGCTGAAGATCGCCGATGGTCAGCAAAAACAGGAAAACCAGATTAAAGCCGTGCGTTCGTTTATTGCGCAGGGTGTGGATGCCATCTTTATTGCGCCCGTTGTGGCGACCGGCTGGGAGCCAGTCCTGAAGGAAGCGAAAGACGCTGAGATCCCGGTCTTCCTGCTCGATCGTTCCATCGATGTAAAAGACAAATCTCTCTATATGACCACCGTGACCGCCAACAACGTTCTTGAAGGGCAATTAATTGGTGACTGGCTGGTGAAACAGGTGGATGGCAAGCCGTGTAACGTCGTTGAGCTGCAAGGTACGGTCGGCGCGAGCGTGGCCATCGACCGTAAGAAGGGGTTTGCTGAGGCCATCTCCAAAGCGCCAAACATTAAAATTATCCGTTCTCAGTCCGGCGACTTTACCCGCAGTAAAGGTAAAGAGGTCATGGAGAGCTTTATCAAGGCTGAAAACAACGGCAAGAACATCTGCATGGTTTACGCCCACAACGATGACATGGTGATCGGGGCGATTCAGGCCATTAAAGAAGCGGGCCTGAAACCGGGCAAAGATATTCTCACCGGCTCTATCGACGGCGTGCCGGACATCTACAAAGCGATGATCGACGGCGAAGCCAACGCCAGCGTGGAGCTCACGCCAAACATGGCCGGTCCGGCATTCGATGCGCTGGAGAAATTCAAGAAAGACGGCACGATGCCTGAGAAGGTGACGGTCACCAAATCCACTCTCTACCTGCCGGATACCGCGAAAGAAGAGTTAGAGAAGAAGAAAAATATGGGCTACTAAGCTCAGCCCCCTCACCCTAGCCCTCTCCCCGGAGGGGAGAGGGAAAAGGGCAGTTTGGGCAGAAAATTAAAGACTGGCACGAATAGTCCCCTCTCCCCTCCGGGGAGAGGGTCAGGGTGAGGGGGAAAACCATGACCACTGAACAACACCAGGAAATCCTCCGCACAGAGGGCTTGAGTAAATTCTTCCCCGGCGTAAAAGCGCTGGATAACGTTGATTTTAGCCTGCGACGCGGCGAGATCATGGCGTTGCTGGGCGAGAACGGTGCGGGGAAATCGACGCTGATTAAAGCCCTGACCGGGGTTTATCACGCGGATCGCGGCACCATCTGGCTGGAAGGTAACGCCATATCACCCAAAAATACCGCCCATGCGCAGCAGCTGGGGATCGGGACGGTGTACCAGGAGGTGAACCTGCTGCCGAACATGTCGGTCGCGGATAACCTGTTTATTGGCCGGGAGCCACGACGCTTTGGCCTGCTGCGCCGCAAGGAGATGGAAGCGCGGGCGACAAAACTGATGACGTCTTACGGCTTCTCTCTCGACGTACGCGAGCCGCTGAACCGTTTTTCCGTCGCCATGCAGCAGATTGTCGCCATTTGTCGCGCTATCGACCTCTCGGCAAAAGTGCTGATCCTTGATGAGCCCACCGCCAGCCTCGATACCCAGGAAGTGGAGATGCTCTTTACCCTGATGCGCCAGCTGCGCAATCAGGGCGTGAGCCTGATCTTCGTCACCCATTTCCTCGATCAGGTGTATGAGGTGAGCGATCGCATTACGGTGCTGCGCAACGGCAGTTTTGTCGGCTGCCGCGACACCCGCGAGCTGCCGCAGATTGAACTGGTCAAAATGATGCTCGGCCGCGAGCTGAAATCCAATGCGCTCCAGCGTGCCGGCCGTACGCTGCTGAGTGAGAAACCGGTCGCCGCGTTCAGTGATTTCGGCAAGAAAGGGGTCATCTCGCCGTTTAACCTGGAGGTGCGCCCCGGTGAAATTGTCGGTCTGGCGGGGCTGTTAGGCTCGGGCCGTACCGAAACCGCCGAGGTGATCTTCGGGATCAAGCCTGCAGACAGCGGCACCGCGCTGATCAAAGGTAAACCGCAAACCCTGCGCTCGCCACATCAGGCCTCCTGTCTGGGTGTGGGTTTCTGCCCGGAAGACAGAAAAACGGATGGCATTATTGCCGCCGCCTCGGTGCGGGAAAATATCATTCTGGCCTTACAGGCGCAGCGCGGCTGGCTGCGGCCGATCCCACGGAAAGAGCAAAACGCCATTGCCGAGCGCTTTATTCGCCAGCTCGGTATCCGTACCCCGAGCGCAGAACAGCCGATAGAGTTCCTCTCCGGGGGCAACCAGCAGAAGGTACTGCTTTCCCGCTGGCTGCTGACCAAACCTCAGTTTTTGATCCTCGATGAACCGACCCGCGGCATTGACGTGGGGGCGCACGCCGAAATTATCCGCCTTATTGAAACCCTGTGCGCGGACGGGCTGGCGCTGCTGGTCATCTCGTCTGAACTGGAGGAGCTGGTGGGCTATGCCGATCGCGTCATCATCATGCGCGATCGCAAGCAGGTGGCAGAGATCCCGCTGGATAAACTGTCCGTTCCGGCAATCATGAATGCCATCGCGGCGTAAGGAGTGAATCGTGATGTCTCGTTCGCTTTCGCAAACTGGCGAAACAAAACGCCGCTTCAACTGGCCGACCGGCACGCCGCAAATCGCCGCGCTGCTGGTGGTGTTGCTGGTCGATAGCCTGGTCGCACCGCATTTCTTCCAGATAATCGTGCAGGATGGCCGTCTGTTCGGCAGTCCGATCGATATTTTAAACCGCGCCGCGCCGGTGGCGCTGCTCGCCATTGGTATGACGCTGGTGATCGCCACCGGCGGGATCGACCTTTCTGTAGGCGCGGTGATGGCCATTGCCGGGGCGACGGCAGCATCAATGACCGTCGCCGGGCACAGCCTGCCAGTGGTGCTGCTGGCGGCGTTGGGCACCGGCGTGCTGGCCGGACTGTGGAACGGCATTCTGGTGGCGGTGCTCAAAATCCAGCCGTTTGTTGCCACGCTGATATTGATGGTGGCCGGGCGCGGTGTCGCGCAGCTCATTACCTCGGGGCAGATTGTTACCTTCAACTCGCCGAACCTGGCGTGGCTCGGGAGCGGCAAGCTGCTCTTTTTCCCCACGCCGGTGATTATTGCGCTGGTGACGCTGGTGGTGTTCTGGATCTTTACCCGCAAAACGGCGCTGGGCATGTTCATTGAAGCGGTCGGGATCAACATCCGTGCGGCGCGCAACGCCGGGGTCAATACGCGGCTGATGGTGATGCTCACGTACGTATTGAGCGGCGTGTGTGCTGCCATCGCCGGGGTGATCGTCGCGGCAGATATTCGTGGGGCTGATGCTAACAACGCCGGGTTATGGCTGGAGCTGGATGCGATCCTGGCGGTGGTTATTGGCGGCGGATCGCTGATGGGCGGGCGCTTTAACCTGCTGCTCTCGGTGATTGGCGCGCTGATTATTCAGGGGATGAACACCGGGATCCTGCTTTCCGGGTTCCAGCCGGAACTCAACCAGGTGGTGAAAGCGGTGGTCGTGCTCTGCGTGCTGATCGTCCAGTCACCGCGCTTTGTCAGCATCATTAAGGGGATCCGTGGCCATGATAAAACGTAATTTACCGTTAATGATCACGCTGGGCGTGTTTGTGCTGGGCTATCTCTACTGCCTGACCCAGTTCCCGGGGTTCGCCTCGACGCGTGTGATTTGTAACATACTGACGGACAACGCCTTTTTAGGCATCATCGCGGTCGGCATGACCTTTGTGATCCTCTCCGGGGGGATTGATCTCTCCGTCGGATCGGTGATCGCCTTTACCGGTGTGTTCCTTGCCAAAGCGATCGGTTTCTGGGGCATCTCGCCGCTGGTGGCGTTTCCGTTGGTGCTGGTGATGGGCTGTGCGTTTGGTGCCTTTATGGGGCTTCTGATTGACGCGCTCAAGATCCCGGCCTTTATCATTACGCTTGCCGGGATGTTCTTCCTGCGCGGCGTGAGCTACCTGGTGTCTGAGGAGTCGATCCCGATCAACCATCCGGTGTACGACACGCTCTCCAGCCTGGCGTGGAAAATCCCCGGCGGGGGCCGCCTGAGCGCGATGGGGCTGCTGATGCTGGGCGTGGTGGTCATTGGTATCTTCCTTGCCCATCGCACCCGGTTTGGTAATCAGGTCTACGCTATTGGCGGCAACGCGACTTCGGCCAACCTGATGGGGATCTCCACCCGTAGCACCACCATCCGCATCTATATGCTCTCCACCGGGCTGGCGACGCTGGCGGGGATTGTCTTCTCCATTTACACCCAGGCGGGTTACGCGCTGGCCGGGGTTGGCGTTGAACTGGATGCGATTGCCTCTGTGGTGATTGGCGGCACGCTGCTCAGCGGCGGGGTGGGGACGGTGCTGGGAACACTGTTTGGCGTGGCAATCCAGGGGCTGATCCAGACCTATATCAACTTTGACGGCACGCTCAGCTCCTGGTGGACGAAAATCGCCATCGGCATTTTACTGTTTATTTTTATTGCCCTGCAGCGCGGTCTGACGGTGCTCTGGGAGAACCGCCAGAGCTCGCCTGTTACCCGCGTGAACACATCAGTAACAGAGCGATAACATGCTGAATTTGCTTAAAGTCTAAACATTTTCCGGTAGCGGCCGATACTCTTTTTTTATGCCCAGAAATATCTCGCTACCGGAAATAACATCATGCTTAAAACGCTATCGATTCGTACCGGCTTGCTCTCTTTACTGGCCGTTATGACCCTTCTGCTGCTGATTGTCAGCGGCATTGGCATTTATGCTCTCACACAGAGTTCTTCGTCACTTCAGCGCATTAACCACCTTCAGGGTGAGCAGATGGTGCAGCTCAATTCTGGCTATACGCTGATCCTTCGTGCGCGCAACGAGGCGGGCCAGGCTGTCAGAATGATGGAAATTGGTCTGCTGGACGATGCCGCGAAATCGGTGAAAAGCATTAATCAGGAGATCGCCCTGGCGCAAAAAACGCTGAAAGGCGTGATCGACGCAGGCGTGGCCGATCCCCAGGGACAGCAGTTGCTGGATAAGGTGGCGGCCAGTCTGGCGGCCTATAACCAGCAGGGGATCAACCCAATGTTGAAGGCGCTGAACGAACAGAGCGCAGACAGCTATTACGATCTGCTGGAGAGTAAGCTCATTCCGGTAGCAAAGCAGTTTGATAACGATATGCAGGCGTTCCAGATGTGGAGCGACGCGCGCGGGAAAGCGGAAGTCAGCGCCGTGCAGTCGAGCAAAACGCGGGTTCTGGTCCTGATCGTTGTCGCGGCGCTGCTGACGGCAGGCATCATTGTGCTGGCCTGGCTGGTGCTGCGCCACATGCTGCTCAAGCCGCTCTCGGCGTCGATTGCGCAGCTGGAAAACGTCGCCGCGGGGGATTTAACCCACACGCTGAATGCCCCGGCGAGCCAGGAGTTCAACCGTCTGAACGCTGCCATCGAGGGCATGCGCCAGTCGCTGATGCACTCGGTGCTGCGGGTCCGCGATGCCAGCTCGCAAATTGATACCGGCAGCCGCGAGCTGACGGCGGGAAACAGGGATCTTGCCGAGCGCACGGAGTCCACCGCGACCTCGCTGGAGCAGACCGCCGCCAGCATGGAAGAGATCACCGCCACGGTGAAACTCAACGCGGATAACGCCGAGCAGGCGCACCAGCTGGCGAAATCTGTCTCGGATACTGCCGATCACGGCAGCGAAATGGTCTGCTATGTAATTGAGAAAATGCGCGATATCTCCGGCAGTTCGGCGCGCATTGCCGACATTCTGAGCGTTATTGACGGTATTGCCTTCCAGACTAACATTCTGGCGCTGAACGCCTCCGTGGAAGCGGCGCGTGCGGGCGAGCAGGGGCGCGGTTTTGCCGTCGTTGCGGGCGAGGTGCGCAATCTTGCCAGCCGCAGCGCCGATGCGGCAAAAGAGATCCGTTCACTTATCAGCGACTCGCAGACCCACGTTAATGAGGGCAGCGAGCTGGCGCAGCAGGCGGGCGAAACGATGGATGAGATCGCAACCGAAGTGCTGCGCATGACCAAACTGATGCGCGAAATTGCTACCGCGTCTCAGGAACAGAGCCGCGGCATTGAACAGGTGAATATTGCGGTAAATCAGATGGATGAAACCGCGCAGCAGAATGCGGCGCTGGTACAGCAATCCTCTGCCGCGACGCGCTCGCTGGAAGAGCAGTCACGCCAGCTGATGGAAGCCATGTCATCATTTAAACTGACGACGCAGAGTGTCGCATAATATTCCCCGACCCTGGTACATTCTGTACCAGGATATTATTCTCGGACAAATTAATCGCGCTAATATTATCGTGAATATTACCGAGTAATATTTCCAGATGGTGAGTTAAGGTTAACGCTTTTTCCGTCGGTTCAAGATATAACCCTTTACGGATAAATAGCGGTTCAGCAAAAAGCTGGCTAAAGCGCTTCAACGCCAGGCTCACGGCCGGGCGTGACATCTCCAGCCGGACAGAGGCCTTCGCCATGCTGCCGCAGCGGACCACTTCAATAAAGACAGGAATAAGATTTAAATCGATGCCGGTATTGGCACGGGAATAGTTTTTCGTCACGGGTACGCTCCAGGAAATATCTGTCAAACTGTTATGGAAATAATGCAGGAGCGAATCTGAATATTAAAGCGCGTTTTTTATAAACACTTATACGGTAAATTATATAAATGTATTGGGGAGCCAGAGCGGCTCCCCGGGAGAGGGATTACGCGTCCGGATACTCACGGATAAAACGTTCAACGTCTTCAACCATATGGTTGTTGCCGACGAAGAAGGAACGACGCTGGTGCAGACTTTCTGGCACGATATCCAGAATACGCTCTTTACCATCGCTCGCCTTGCCGCCCGCCTGTTCCGCCAGGAACGCCATCGGGTTGCATTCATACAGCAGACGCAGCTTCCCGTCCGGGTGGCTGGCGGTGCTTGGGTAGAGGTAAATGCCGCCTTTCAGCAGGTTACGGTGGAAATCCGCAACCAGGGAACCGATATAGCGGGAGGTGTAAGGGCGCTGCGTCGCTTTATCTTCTTCCTGGCAGAATTTGATGTACTTCTTCACGCCAGTCGGGAACTTGATGTAGTTACCTTCGTTGATGGAGTAGGTGTTGCCCTTCTCCGGGAAGCGCATACGTTCCTGACACAGGCAGAACACGCCCAGCGACGGATCGTAAGTAAAGGCATGAACGCCACAGCCGGTGGTGTAGACCAGCATGGTGGAGGAGCCATACACGACATAACCGGCAGCAACCTGCTGACTGCCAGGCTGCAGGAAATCTTCTTCTGTCACCGGCGTGCCAACAGGCGTGACGCGGCGGTAGATGGAGAAAATGGTACCGACAGAAACGTTAACGTCGATGTTGGAGGAGCCGTCCAGCGGATCCATCAGAACAACGTATTTCGCGTGTTCACACCCTTCGAATACGACAATTTCATCTTCTTCTTCAGAGGCGATACCCGCAACGATGTCGCGCGCGCGCAGTGCAGCTTTCAGTTTTTCATTTGCGAACAGATCGAGTTTCTGCTGAACCTCGCCCTGAACGTTCTCGGCACCGCTGGCACCCAGGATATCGACCAGACCGGCCTTGTTGATATCACGGTGGATGATCTTAGCGCCCAGCTTTATTGCCGACAGCAAAGCAGTGAGTTCACCGGTAGCATGAGAGAACTCGTGCTGCTTTTCGACAATAAATTCACCTAACGTTTTCATAACACTTTCCCTGCATCTTTGTGAGTAGAGCGATTGTATGTTCACTAAAACGACTAATGCCCAACAATCTTAACAAATATTCAAATAGTAGCGCAGAGGTGAATCGCGCCAGCAATATACGGATTTACCTGAAATGCGTTTCACACCCGCTAACATGTGAGTAAAATGTGCGCCACATTGAAGAAGGATAGTGACGTATGCGCATTCATATATTGGGGATTTGTGGCACTTTCATGGGCGGACTGGCAATGCTGGCGCGCTCGCTGGGCCATGAAGTGACAGGTTCGGACGCCAATGTGTATCCGCCGATGAGCACGCTCCTGGAAAAACAGGGCATCTCTCTGATTCAGGGTTATGATGCCAGCCAGCTGGATCCCGCGCCGGATCTGGTGATCATTGGCAACGCCATGACGCGAGGTAATCCGTGCGTTGAGGCGGTACTGGAACGCAATATTCCGTTCATGTCTGGCCCACAGTGGCTGCATGATTTCGTCCTGCGCGACCGTTGGGTTGTTGCCGTGGCCGGTACGCACGGTAAAACCACCACCGCCGGTATGGCGACCTGGATCCTTGAAGCTTGTGGTTACAAGCCTGGCTTTGTCATTGGCGGCGTTCCGGGCAATTTCGACGTGTCTGCGCGTCTGGGGGAGAGCCCGTTCTTTGTGATCGAAGCCGATGAGTACGACTGTGCGTTCTTCGACAAGCGCTCCAAGTTTGTACACTACTGCCCGCGCACGCTGATCCTCAACAACCTTGAGTTCGATCATGCGGATATCTTTGACGATCTGAAAGCCATTCAGAAACAGTTCCACCACCTGGTGCGCATCGTTCCGGGTCAGGGCCGTATCATCCTGCCGGAGAACGACATCAATCTTAAGCAGACCATGGCGATGGGCTGCTGGAGCGAGCAGGAGCTGGTGGGTGAGCAGGGCCACTGGCAGGCGAAAAAACTCAACGTGGATGCCTCGGAGTGGGAAGTGTGGCTCGACGGCGAGAAAGTGGGTGAGGTGAAGTGGGGCCTGGTTGGCGAACACAACATGCACAACGGCCTGATGGCAATCGCTGCCGCACGCCATGTGGGTGTTCAGCCTGCGGATGCGGCGAATGCACTGGGTTCATTTATCAATGCCCGTCGCCGTCTGGAGCTGCGCGGTGAAGCCCACGGCGTAACCGTGTATGACGATTTCGCGCACCACCCAACTGCTATTCTGGCGACGCTTGCAGCGTTACGCGGCAAGGTCGGCGGTACCGCGCGCATTCTGGCGGTGCTGGAGCCACGCTCTAACACCATGAAAATGGGCATCTGCAAAGACGATCTCGCGCCATCCTTAGGGCGTGCCGACGAAGTCTTCCTGCTGCAGCCGCAGCATATTCCGTGGCAGGTAGCTGAAGTGGCCGATGCCTGCATTCAGCCTGCGCACTGGAGTGCGGATGTTGATGCTCTGGCGGATATGGTGGTGAAAGCCGCTCAGCCGGGTGACCATATTCTGGTGATGAGTAACGGCGGTTTTGGTGGGATCCATCAGAAGCTGCTGGACGGTCTGGCGAAAAAGGCTGAGGCCGCAGAGTAAAAAAAAGCCCGGTGGCGCTAGCGCTTACCGGGCCTACATTACTCTTCTCCCTCTCCCCTATGGGGAGAGGGCTGGGGTGAGGGGGGAACAGGCGGTTCGATATTACTCTTCGTTCTCAGACAGCTCGCGCAGATACTGGAAAATCAGACGCGCGGACTTCGGCGGCTTATTCCCTTCTTTCTCTTTCTTCGCGTTGCGGATCAGTGAACGCAGCTGCTGGCGGTCGGCATCCGGCCACAGGTTCAATACTTCCGGTACCGCATCATCACCCTGTTCAATCAGACGGTCGCGGATCTGCTCCAGCTTGTGGAACAGCGCAACCTGCTGGTTGTGGCGGTTTTTCAGTTTATCCAGCGCCTGGCGGATCGGATCGACGTCGCGCTGACGCAGCATTTTACCGATAAGCTGAAGCTGGCGACGACGGCCTTCTTTTTTGATTTTCTGTGCCAGTTCAATGGCATCACGCAGATCCTGGTCGAGCGGGATCTTATCCAGCGCGTTTTTACCCAGTTCCACCATTTCTGCGCCAAGCTGTTTTAACTCTTCGGCGTCGCGTTTAATTTCACTTTTACTGACCCAGATGATCTCATCATCTTCGTCTTCGATGTCATCACCGGGAACGTCGTCGAGCCAGTCTTCGGGCTGCTTAGTCATGTCAGGCTCCTTAAAAAAAGAGGCTAATGTTACCAGTTAAGACGCGCACTGAAAAACGGTTCTCTGTTAGACTTCAGTTAACTCTCTCTTACAGTATGGCATTTGCGATGAAAGTAACCTCACAAGTTGAAGCGCAGCGTAAAATTCTGGAAGAAGCCGTCTCCACCGCGCTGACGCTCGCTTCAGGTAAATCAGATGGCGCCGAAGTGGCGGTCAGCAAAACCACCGGCATTAGCGTGAGCACCCGCTATGGCGAAGTGGAGAATGTAGAATTCAACAGCGATGGCGCACTGGGGATCACGGTCTATCACCAGAACCGCAAAGGCAGCGCGTCGTCTACCGATCTCAGCCCCGATGCCATTGCCCGTACCGTGCAGGCGGCGCTGGATATTGCGCGTTACACCTCACCGGATCCTTATGCTGGCGTTGCGGATAAAGATCTGCTGGCGTTTGATGCCCCGGATCTCGATCTTTTCCACCCGGCGGAAGTTACCCCGGACGAAGCCATTGAGCTGGCCGCACGTGCCGAACAGGCGTCTTTGCAGGCGGATAAACGCATCACCAATACCGAAGGCGGCAGCTTCAACAGCCACTACGGCATCAAAGTCTTCGGCAACAGCCACGGAATGCTGCAGGGCTATTGCTCAACCCGTCACTCGCTCTCAAGCTGCGTGATCGCCGAAGAAAACGGCGATATGGAGCGGGATTATGCTTACACCATCGGCCGCGCGCTGGGGGATTTGCAGTCTCCGGAGTGGGTGGGCAAAGCGTGTGCCGAACGCACGCTGTCTCGCCTGTCACCGCGTAAGCTCTCCACCATGAAAGCCCCGGTTATTTTTGCCAATGAAGTGGCGACCGGCCTGTTTGGCCATCTGGTGGGCGCTATCGCGGGCGGCTCAGTTTACCGTAAATCGACCTTCCTGCTCGACTCACTGGGCAAACAGATCCTGCCGGAATGGCTGACCATTGAAGAGCACCCGCACCTGCTGAAAGGGCTGGCCTCCACGCCGTTCGACAGCGAAGGCGTGCGCACGGAACGCCGCGATATCGTTAAAGACGGCATTCTGACCCAGTGGCTGCTGACCAACTACTCCGCGCGCAAGCTGGGGCTGAAAAGCACCGGACACGCGGGGGGCATCCATAACTGGCGCATTGCCGGACAGGGCCTGAACTTCGAGCAGATGCTGAAAGAGATGGGCACCGGCCTGGTGGTGACAGAACTGATGGGCCAGGGCGTGAGCGGCATTACCGGAGACTACTCTCGCGGTGCGGCAGGCTTCTGGGTCGAAAACGGCGAGATTCAGTATCCGGTGAGCGAAATTACCATCGCCGGCAACCTGAAGGACATGTGGCGCAATATCGTTACGGTCGGTAACGATATTGAAACACGTAGCAATATACAGTGTGGTTCTGTATTACTGCCGGAAATGAAAATTGCCGGCCAGTAATACCCGAAAAGCGTTTTAATAATAAAAAAGGAAGTGAGCAATGCGTAAACACCTGTTAGCGATCGTCGCGGCTTCAACGCTGGTTCTTGGCTCTTCTGCGTTTGCTGCCGATCTCGAAGACAACATGGACATCCTCAGTCAAAACCTGAAGGTCGTTCAGAAAACGGACAATGCGGCAGAAATGAAAAGCGCATTGACCAAAATGCGTGAAGCGGCGCTGGACGCGCAAAAAGCGACGCCGCCAAAGCTGGAAAGCAAAGCGGCAGACAGCGCAGAGATGAAGGACTATCGCCACGGCTTTGACGTGCTGGTCGGTCAGATTGACGGCGCGCTGAAGCTCGCTAACGAAGGCAAAGTGAAGGAAGCCCAGGCGGCAGCCGACCAGTTTGTCGCGACGCGTAACACGTATCACAAAAAGTATCGTTAATTGGGTGCCTGAGCTGTACGTCCTTTCCCGTATGCGGGGGCGCAGTTAGCGCCCCCGCATCTTTGCTCCCTACTGGCCGGAGCGACACTCCATCCGCGCTGTCACTTCAAGCGAGCCGTTTCGAAAACGGATCTCGCACAGTGTTTTCCTCGTCACCAGCGTTAAGATGATTATTGTCAAAGCAATAATCATCAAAACCCGGATAATTGGGGATTGGCGTTTCATGGATGCCTCCTTGCTTTAAAGCGGGCGAGGTAGCGAACTCCACGGTCCGACGTGTCGTTTCGAGCCCCCGCCCTGATTTTTTATCAGGCGGGGCTTTCCACTTTCCGTCCCATGCCTGAGACGGTCAGTCTCAAGCACCCGCCGCCACTCTAGCGAATCCCCATAAGAAAACCTTATCCACGTCACATTTCTACGAGTCGGCTCGTAATCTTTTCCGCTTCGCTCTTCCCATATTTGCCGTCAGATAACGTGATATTCATCACGTAAATACAGCGATTTATCCAGATTCAGCCTATTTATGTGGCACAGATCACTGCTGCGGCTCGCCTTTCCACTTCGAAGTGGAAAACAACTCGCTACAAACCCGCCATCGCCAACGTTAGTTTTATTCCAGAGCCATTAACGGGGTAAGACCAGTGAGTAACGGAGCGGTAATGAACGACGTTGGGGATCAGGCGGAGCAAACAGAAAAGCTCGCGAACACCATGCTGCAGCAGGTTTATGCCCTGCTGGCCCGGCACAACATCATCCCCAATGCAGTACAGGAACAGATGCTCACCTCCCATGTCCGCGCGATGGCGCACCGGTCCGTGACCGGCGAGCCGCTGCCGGAAGTGGAGGCAGAGCTGTTCGACGAAATTTCACCGGATTCAATGCGGCTCGCCCGTGAAGTGGTAGCGCAGTTTGGCAACCTTCCTGATGAAGAAGCCTGGCTGCTCTCCGTTCACTTTGAAGTCGCGAAAGACAACCTTTAAGGAGCAACACATGGAACAGATTACAGTCGTGATTGGCGATCGCCTGGGTAAAGGCCAGAAAGTGGCTGCCGGTGTGGAAAAAGCGGGTGGACGTGCGGTTGTCGTGCCGGGTATGGCGGCAGATATGAAACTCGGCGACGTCATGAAAGCGGAAAACGCCACCTTCGGCATCTCCTTCTGCGGCAGCGGCGGCGCGGGTGCCATCACGGCGCAAACCAAATATGGCTACAAAGCGAAATACGGCATGCGCTCCGTAGATGAGGGGGTGACCGCCATCAACGAAGGCTGCAACGTGCTGGGCTTTGGCTTTATGGATAAAGAAGAGCTGGGCGAGCGTCTGGTGCAGGCGTGGCAGAAGAAGCACGGCGCATAAGCATGAAAGAACAGTTCACAACCACGGTGAGAGTGAAGGGGAAGGGCGACGCCAAAGCGCGCGCCTTTGCCGACGCACTCAACCACGTTCAGGCCGCGGTGATGAAAGCCTCACCGCATATCTTACTGCGTATTGAGCCACAGGATGTGCAGGTCGTTCAGGCGCAAGAAGCGGTGCGTAAAGAAGCGTTTCTGTTCTTCTTTTTGCGCCGGGAAAGACGCACCTACAGCGTGGAGCTGGATGTGACCGTCAACGTGACCGCCATCAATCTCGACCAGGTGGATTTCGTCACGCAACGCTGATTATTCATAAAAGGGCAGACTGATGTTCTTAATTATATTAATAAAATCGCTCATCATTGGCGGCCTGGTAGGCGTCGGTGTTGGAGCCGGGGCTGCACGCATGTTTCATGCGCCTACCACTCAGGGTATGGGCGCGTTTCGTACGTTGGGGGAACTGAACTCCTGCGAAGGGGATCCGGCTTCTCACTTCTCCTTTGGGTTAGGCTTCTTCTTTAACGCCTGGGCCTCTTCCGTGGCCGCAGGTGCCTTCACACAGGACGTAGACCACCGCATCATCCCAAACTGGGGTGCTGCAGCCTTGATGATCAAAAACCGTAACGTCGGCGAAACGCTGCACGATCCCCGCAAGATGGCGATTGCCTGCGGCATCATCGGCATGATTGTCGTCACCTTCCTTAACCTCACTGCCTCGTCTGTTCCGGCCGCGCTGCAGGTCACTGCCGTGAAGGTGCTGGTACCGGCGGCAAACCTGCTGGTGAACACCGTGATGCCGGTGATCTTCTGGCTGGCGGCCATCGACGCGGGTAAAAAATCCGGCTTCTGGGCGACCATCTTCGGCGGCGCGGCGCAGCTGATTATGGGTAACGCCGTACCGGGCCTGGTACTGGGGATCCTGATCGGTAAAGGCGTGGAAGAGAGCGGCTGGAACCACGTCACCAAAGTGATGATGGCGGCCATCGTTCTGCTCTTCGTGCTGAGCGGCTTCTTCCGCGGCTTCGACATGAAGATGATTGAATCCTTCCATCTGACCGTGCCGAACTGGCTCGACATGATCCACAACTCGCTCAGCGGTAAATAACAGGAGCCTCTACATGGAACAGAATAAAGGTTTTTGGTATGCCGACTGGTCGTTCCCGATCTTCGTTGGCCTGCTCTCCTCCGGCGTGTTTGCCGGGACGCACATGTACTACCTTTACGGCATCGGCGCGTTTAACGAAGTGGCCTTCGTGGCGATGCTGAAGGCGGGAATTGATACCGGTGTATACGGCGCAGTGGCGGCGTTCGGCGCAAGCTTCCTGTTCGCCCGTATTATCGAAGGATCGCTGGTAGGGATCCTCGACATCGGCGGGGCTATCCAGACCGGCGTGGGTCTGGGTGTGCCAGCACTGCTGCTGGGCGCGGGGATCATGTTCCCGGTGACCAACTTCATTGCCTCGCTGATTACCGGCCTGGTGATTGGTCTGGCGATCGGCTACGTCATCATCCTGGCGCGTAAGTTCACCATCAACCAGAGCAACTCCACCTACGGGGCGGACGTGATGATGGGCGCGGGCAATGCCTCCGGTCGTTTTCTGGGGCCGTTGATTATCCTCAGCGCCATGACCGCTTCTATTCCGATTGGCGTCGGTTCTCTGCTGGGCGCGCTGCTGTTCTACATCTGGCAGAAGCCGATCACCGGCGGTGCCATCCTTGGCGCCATGATTTTAGGCTGGTTGTTCCCGGTCGCCCTTTAATACCTGCGGGCGCGCTGGCGCCCGCCTTATCAGGAGAACCCCATGTTTGATTTACTCCTGCGCCGTGCGCGCCTTAGCGACGATACCCTGACCGATATCGCCATTCTGGACGGGAAAATTGCCGCAACAGGCGACATAGACGCTCCCGCCCGCAAAACGGTGGAGCTGAACGGTGACGTATTCGTCAGCGCAGGCTGGATCGACTCCCACGTCCACTGCTACCCGAACTCCCCCATTTACCACGACGAACCGGACAGCGTGGGTATCGCTACCGGCGTCACCACCGTGGTGGATGCGGGCAGTACCGGTGCCGACGACGTGGACGATTTCTACGAAATCACCCGCAAAGCCTCAACCGAGGTCTTTGCCCTGCTGAATATCTCCCGCGTGGGGCTGATTGCCCAGAACGAGCTGGCCAATATGGCGAATATTGATGCCGATGCCGTGAAGCAGGCGGTGAAACGCCATCCTGACTTTATCGTCGGGCTGAAAGCGCGCATGAGCAGCAGCGTGGTGGGTGAAAACGGTATTACGCCGCTGGAGCGTGCGAAAGCCATTCAGAAAGAGAACGGCGACCTGCCGCTGATGGTGCACATCGGCAATAACCCGCCTAACCTCGACGAAATTGCCGAGCTGCTGAGCTCGGGCGACATCATTACCCACTGCTACAACGGCAAGCCAAACCGCATTCTGACGCCCTCCGGCGAGCTGCGCGCCTCCATTACCTCTGCCCTGAAACGCGGTGTGCGGCTGGACGTAGGCCACGGTACGGCGAGCTTCAGCTTTGAAGTGGCGAAACGCGCTATCGCGATGGGCATTCTGCCGCACACCATCAGCTCGGATATCTACTGCCGCAACCGCATCAACGGCCCGGTGGGCTCGCTTTCGAGCGTGATGTCGAAATTCCTCGCCATCGGCATGTCATTGCCGCAGGTGATTGACTGCGTCACCGCCAACGCCGCCGACGGCCTGCGCCTGACGCGCAAAGGGCGTATCGAACCCGGCCTCGACGCCGACCTGACGCTGTTCACCCTTAAACGTCAGCCGACGGTGCTGACGGATGCTGAAAACGACAGCCTGCAGGCTGAACACATTCTGGTGCCGCTTGCCGCGATCCGCGCGGGCAAGGGCTACATGACCGAACAAGGGAGCACGGAACATGCCTTCGATTTATGAGAAGTACAACTTAAAGCAGGTTATCAACACCTCCGGCCGCATGACGGCGCTGGGTGTCTCCACGCCACGCCCGGAAGTAGTGCAGGCGGCGATGGACGGCATGAATCACTATTTCGAGATGAAAGATCTGGTCAATAAAACCGGGGAATACATCGCGAAGCTGCTGGACGTGGAGGGCGCGACGGTGGTCTCCTGCGCATCCGCGGGCATCGCCCAGTCCGTGGCGGCGGTGCTGGTGAAAGACAGCGACTGGCTGCTGGAAAACCTGCACGTCACTCCAGTTGAGAACAACGAAATCGTGCTGCCGAAAGGCCACAACGTTAACTTTGGCGCGCCGGTGGGCACCATGGTAGCGCTTGGCGGCGGCAAGCTGGTGGAAGCGGGCTACGCTAACGAATGCTCAGCCGATCAGCTGGCGGCGGCCATCACCCCGCGCACCGCGGCGATCCTTTACATCAAATCGCACCACTGCGTGCAGAAAAGCATGCTCAGCGTTGAGCAGGCGGCGGTTGTGGCGCGCAAACATGATCTGCCCCTGATCGTCGATGCCGCAGCGGAAGAAGATCTGCATACCTATTACCGCTCCGGCGCCGATCTGGTGATCTACAGCGGCGCGAAAGCGATCGAAGGGCCCACCAGCGGCCTGGTGATCGGCAAGACCCAGTACGTCGAGTGGGTGAAGCGCCAGACGGCGGGCATTGGCCGCGCCATGAAGGTGGGTAAAGAGGGGATCCTCGGCCTGACCTGCGCCATCGAACACTACCTGACGGCGACTAAAGAGAGCGGGGCGGAGATGGTGGCGAAGATGACGCCGTTTATCGACGCGCTCAACACCCTGAACGGCGTTACCGCGCGCGTGGTCTGGGACAGCGCCGGTCGCGATATCGCGCGTACCGAGATTAAGTTTGACGAAGCCGTAACCGGCATCGGCACCGGCGAGCTGGTGAATGCCCTGAAGCAGGGCGAATACGCCATTTATTTCCGCGGCTACAAGGCCAACGAAGGGATTATCGAAGCGGACGTGCGCAGCGTGAACGCTGACCAGCTGAACATTGTGTACCGCCGCATAAGCGAAGTGTTAGGACAGGAGAAAAAGGCATGAAACTGACCCCCAATTTTTACCGTGACCGCGTCTGCCTGAACGTGCTGGCAGGCTCAAAAGCGAACGCCAGCGCCATTTACGAGGCGGCGGAAGGTCATGTGCTGGTGGGCGTGCTCTCCAAAAATTACCCGGACGTGCCCAGTGCGGTTGCCGATATGCGCGAGTACGCGGCGCTGATTGATAACGCGCTCTCGGTAGGCCTGGGGGCGGGGGACCCGAACCAGTCGGCGATGGTGAGCGAAATCTCCCGTCAGGTGCAGCCGCAGCACGTTAACCAGGTTTTCACTGGTGTAGCCACCAGCCGTGCGCTGCTGGGGCAGAATGATTCGGTGGTCAACGGTCTGGTCTCCCCGACCGGCACCGTCGGGATGGTAAAAATCTCCACCGGCCCGCTGAGCAGCGCGGCACCGGACGGCATTGTGCCGGTTGAAACGGCGATCGCCCTGCTGAAAGACTTTGGCGGCAGTTCAGTCAAATACTTCCCGATGGGCGGCCTGAAGTGCCGTGACGAATACCAGGCCATGGCGGAAGCCTGCGCCCGTCACGACTTCTGGCTGGAGCCGACCGGGGGAATCGATCTGGAAAACTACGAGGCGATCCTGCAGATCGCCCTGGACGCGGGCGTGAGCAAAATCATTCCGCATATTTATAGTTCGATTATCGACAAGACCAGCGGCGATACGCGTCCGGAAGATGTGCGTACGCTGCTTGCGATGACGAAGAAGCTGGTGAAGTAAAAACTGCCCCTCATCCCAGCCCTCTCCCCAAAGGGGAGAGGGTGTAATCGTCCCCTCTCCCCTTTGGGGAGAGGGTGAGGGGGGAACACACCGCACAACCCCAAAGGAGCCACCATGCACACCCGTACCCTGCTTGTCGCTTCACTCTCTTTACTGGCTAACGCCGCTATCGCCCAGCCGCAGTACGCCTGGGTCGGCACCTATAACCCCAACGGGGAAGGGCTGTACCGCTTTACCGTCGACCCGAGCACCGGTGCGCTCGGCAATAAAACGCTGGTGAGTCAGCTGCCGAACGCCGCGCAGCTGGCCGTCTCGCACGATGGCAAAACGCTGTATCTGGCAAGCGAAGTGGAGCAGGGCGTGGTGCAAGCGCTACGCGTGGGCGCTAACGGCGAGCTGAGCGAGTTGAATCAGGTCTCCTCCGGCGGTGCGGGGCCGGTGTATCTTTCGCTCACGCCGAACGGTCAGCATCTGCTGGTGGCGAACTATGTAAGTGGATCGATCGCAGTGCTGCCGATCAAAGCCGATGGCAGCCTGGGTGACGCCACGGATCGGCACCAGGATCAGGGTGAGCCAGGCGCTGCGAAACCGGAGGCGGCAGCAGAAGGCAGTTTTGCCATCAGCGATCATAATGGCCCCCATGCGCACATGATCGCCGCCGATCCGAGCGGGAAATATGTGTTTTCCACCGATCTGGGGCTGGATCGCATCTATCAGTACCGCTTTGACGATCGAACCGGCAAGCTGACGCCGAACGATCCGCCGTTTATCAGCGCCTCCTCAAAAGGGGCCGGGCCGCGGCACTTTGTCTTTACGCCGAAGGGGGATGCGCTGTGGCTGATTAACGAAGAGGCGTCTACGCTCACCCATTATACGCTGGACAGCAACGGCAGGCTGAAAGAGGGCAAAACGCTCTCCGCGCTGCCAGAAGGTTACAAAGGCACCAGTTTTGCGGCCGGACTGGCGCTGAGTGCAGATGGTAAACAGCTGTACGTGGCTAACCGTTTGCATAACAGCATCGGGCACTTTACCGTAACAGCGGAGGGCACGCTGACGCATCAGGACGATGTCTGGGCGCGCGGTGACTATCCGCGCACCCTGACGCTCGATAAACAGGGGCGCTGGCTGTACGTCATGAACCAGCGCAGCGACAACATTACCCGTTTCCGCGTCGGTCAGGACGGCAAGCTAAGCTTTGAGTCAGACTACACCCCGGTCGGCAGCCCATCCCAGATGGTCATTTCACCCTGAGCAGTAAGAGGACAACGACGTGCGATTTCCGAACCAACGTTTAGCGCAACTTTTCGATCTGTTGCAAAACGAGACGCTGCCGCAGGACGAGCTGGCGCAGCGGCTGTCGGTCTCCACGCGAACCGTCCGGGCGGATATTTCCGCCCTGAACGCGCTGCTGGCAAGCCACGGCGCGCAGTTTATTCTCAGCCGCGGCAATGGCTACCAGCTCAAAATTGACGATGCGGTACGTTATCAGCAGCTACAGGCTTCCCATCCGCGCGCGCTGCGCATTCCCCGTACCGGGCCGGAGCGCGTGCATTATCTGGTGGTGCGTTTTCTCACCTCGGCGTTTTCACTCAAGCTGGAAGACCTGGCCGATGAGTGGTTCGTCAGCCGCGCCACGCTGCAGAGCGATATGGTGGAGGTGCGTGAGTGGTTCCACCGCTACAACCTGACGCTGGAAACGCGTCCACGTCACGGCATGAAGCTGTTTGGCAGTGAGATGGCGACCCGCGCCTGTCTGACCGATCTGCTCTGGGAGCTGGCCCAGCAGGACAGCCTGAACCCGCTGGTGACCGACGTGGCGCTCAATGCCGGAGTAGCAGAGCAGATGGTGCCCGTACTGCACGAGGCGCTGACGCGGCATCACATCCGCCTGACCGACGAAGGCGAGCTGTTCCTGCGACTCTACTGCGCGGTGTCGGTGCGCCGCATCAGCGAGGGGTATCCACTGCCGGAATTCCACGCCGAAGATGTGGAAGAGAACGTGCGTGACGCAGCGAAAGATATCGCGGTGACCATTCAGCAGCTGGCGGGCAAAGCGCTTTCCCCTTCGGAAGAGAGCTGGCTGTGCGTGCATATCGCCGCGCGGCAGATCCAGGATATCGCGCCGAGTGCCATCAATGCGGATGACGACGAAGCGCTGGTCAACTACATCCTGCGCTATATCAACACCCACTATAACTACAACCTGCTCAGCGACGAGCAGCTGCATGCGGATCTGCTTACCCATATCAAAACCATGATCACCCGCGTGCGGTATCAAATCATGATCCCGAATCCGCTGCTGGATAACATCAAGCAGCACTATCCGATGGCGTGGGATATGACGCTGGCGGCAGTCTCAAGCTGGGGCAAATACACGCCGTATGTGATCAGCGAAAACGAGATTGGCTTCCTGGTGCTGCATATTGGCGTCGGGCTGGAGCGCCACTACAACATTGGCTACCAGCGACAGCCGCGCGTGCTGCTGGTGTGCGATGCCGGTAATGCCATGGTGCGTATGATTGAGGCGGTGCTGCAGCGCAAATACCCGCAGATTGAGGTCACACGCACGCTTACGCTTCGCGAGTACGAGCAGACGGAATCCATTAACGAAGACTTTGTGATCTCAACTGCCCGCGTCAGTGAAAAGTCTAAGCCGGTGGTGATGATCGCCCCGTTCCCGACGGACTACCAGCTGGAGCAGATTGGCAAGCTGGTGCTGGTGGACAGAACCCGTCCGTGGATGCTGGATAAATACTTCGACGCTGCGCATTTCCGTATTCTCAACGCCCCAGTGGACGAGCAAACGCTGTTCCGCGAGCTCTGCGTCCAGCTTGAAGAAGAGGGCTTTGTGGGGGCTGAGTTCCTCGACTCGGTCGTTGAACGTGAAGCCATCGTCAGCACCATGCTCGGCGACGGCATCGCGCTGCCGCACTCCCTTGGCCTGCTGGCACAGAAAACGGTGGTCTATACCGTGCTCGCCCCGCACGGCGTCCAGTGGGGCGACGAAACCGCCCACGTTATCTTCCTGCTCGCCATCAGCAAACGCGAATACGAAGAGGCGATGGCGATCTACGATATTTTCGTCACCTTCCTGCGCGAACGTGCGATGTCACGACTCTGTAGCTGCGGAAATTTTGCCGAGTTTAAGGCGGTGGCGATGGAGAGTTTGAGCCGGTTTTGAGAGGCGTTATCCAGAATTCGATGTAATGCGAATGTAATGCTAAACTGCATTACACATTCGATTCGCCTGGAGGCATAATGGCTACGCTTAACGTCCGTCTGGATGACAAACTCAAAAACGAGGCTTATGCCGTGCTGGAAAAACTCAATATCACCCCAACAGAAGCCGTGCGACTCCTTTTTCAGTACGTTGCGGAGACGGGGCGCATGCCGGTGAAAACGGTCACGATTAGCGACAGCGAAGATGCGCTGATACAGACAGTCCGGGAGCGACTGGCTAATCCGCAAAAGGGAATTAAGGTTAGTCTGGATGACTTATGAACTGGAATTTGACCCGAGGGCGTTAAAAGAGTGGAGCAAGCTGGGGGAGACTGTAAAAAAGCAGTTCAGGAAGAAACTTGCCGGGGTGTTGGTAAACCCCCGGATCGAATCGGCCCGTCTGCATAATCTGCCTGATTGCTACAAAATAAAACTCAGATCCCAGGGTTACCGTTTGGTCTATCAGGTTCAGGACAACGTGGTAACGGTAGTTGTCGTCGCCATTGGGAAAAGAGAGAAATCAGCCGTATATCACGATGCTAACAAACGGCTATAGCGTTCAGCGCAAATGATGCACAACCTGGTTACTGCTGCCGCGCCAGATAAGCGCCGGGTCTTTTAAATCCTGTACAAATTTGCCGTCGACCAGCACGTTAATCAGATCCACCACTTCCCTTTGCTGCGCGTTCAGCTCGTCCAGCTTATAGCCCGTCCAGACCCAGATATCTTTTCCTGCGCACTCGCGGCGAATGCGTTTCACCAGCCTCAGGATCTCCGGCACGTTTTGCGGATGCAGCGGATCGCCGCCGGAGAGCGAAATCCCCTGGCGTTTGATGCGGGTGTCGTTGAGGTCGTTAATGATCCGGTCTTCCATCTCGGCAGTAAACGGCATGCCGGAATTGAGCCGCCAGGTGCTTTTGTTGTAGCAGCCAGGGCATTCGTGCACGCAGCCTGAGACAAAAAGAGTGCAGCGGGTGCCGGGGCCGTTAACGATGTCGACGGGGTAGTACTGGTGATATCGCATAGAAATGTCCAGAGAATGTATGCGCGCTGATGCCCTCACCCCGGCCCTCTCCCACGGGGAGAGGGGGAAGAGTTCCCTCTCCCTTGAGGGAGAGGGCTAGGGTGAGGGGGAGAACACGGAACTTAACCGATCTGCCCATTCCCTAAATGCTTCACGCGGCGTTTCACCTCTTCCTGCTTACCGGCGTTGAACGGACGCGCATCCGGGCTGCCAAGATAGCCGCACACGCGGCGGGTTACCGATACGCGGGCCGCATCGTGGTTGCCGCATTTCGGGCAGGTAAAGCCTTTACTGGTACACTCAAACTCGCCGGTAAAGCCGCACTCGTAGCACTCGTCGATAGGCGTGTTGGTGCCGTAATACGGCACGTGCTGATAGCTGTAATCCCACACGTCTTCCAGCGCTTTAAGGTTGTGCTGGATGTTCGGGTATTCGCCGTAGCAGATAAAGCCGCCGCTGGCGATAGGGGGATAAGCCGCTTCAAAGTCAATCTTGTCGTACGGGTTAACCTTTTTCTCCACGTCCAGGTGGAAGCTGTTGGTGTAGTAACCTTTATCAGTCACCCCTTCCACAATACCGAACTCGGCGGTGTCCAGACGGCAGAAACGGTCACACAGGTTTTCGCTCGGCGTACTGTACAGGCTAAAGCCGTAGCCGGTCTCTTCTTTCCACTGGTCAACGGCATCGCGCAGGCGCTGAACAATGGCGATGCCTTTCTCGCGCAGCGCGTCGCTGTCATACATATGCGTGTTGCCAAACAGGGCGTTGATGGTTTCGTGAATGCCGATATAGCCCAGCGAGATCGACGCACGACCGTTTTTGAAGATCTCAGACACGTCGTCGTCCGCTTTCAGACGCACGCCGCAGGCCCCTTCCATATAGAGGATCGGTGCCACGCGTGCCTTGACCCCTTCCAGACGGGCGATGCGGGTCATCAGCGCTTTACGCGCCAGCTGTAAACGTTCATCCAGCAGCGCCCAGAAGGCGTCTTCATTTCCTTTGGCTTCCAGCGCGATGCGCGGCAGGTTCAGGCTTATCACGCCCAGGTTGTTGCGGCCGTCATGCACCTGCTCACCATTTTCGTCCTCATACACGCCGAGGAAGCTGCGACAGCCCATCGGGGTTTTAAACGAACCGGTGACTTTCACCACCTGGTCGTAGTTCAGAATGTCCGGATACATACGCTTGCTCGCGCACTCCAGCGCCAGCTGTTTAATGTCGTAGTTCGGGTCACCAAACTTATGGTTCAGGCCGTCGCGGATGGCGAATACCAGTTTCGGGAACACCGCCGTTTTGCGGTTTTTGCCAAGACCGGAGATACGGTTACGCAGAATGGACTGCTGAATCAGACGCGATTCCCAGCTGGTTCCCAGACCAAAGCCGAACGTGACAAACGGCGTCTGACCATTCGCGGTATGCAGCGTGTTCACCTCGTACTCCAGCGACTGGAACGCGTCATAGCACTCTTTCTCGGTGCGGGAATGGGCGTAGCCGTCGGCATCGGGGATCTGCCACTCTTCCGCCGTTTTACGGTGCTTCTTAAAGCTTGCAGTAACAAACGGGGCCAGCACTTCATCAATGCGGTTAATGGTGGTGCCGCCATAAATGTGGCTCGCGACCTGGGCGATAATCTGCGCCGTGACGGCCGTCGCCGTGGAGATGGACTTCGGCGGTTCAATCTCGGCGTTACCCATTTTAAAACCGTGGGTCAGCATGCCTTTCAGATCGATCAGCATGCAGTTAAACATCGGGAAGAACGGCGAGTAGTCGAGATCGTGGTAGTGGATCTCACCGCGCTCGTGCGCCGATACCACGTCGCGCGGCAACAGATGCTGACGGGCGTAGTGTTTAGCCACGATGCCGGCCAGCAGGTCGCGCTGGGTCGGGATCACCTTGCTGTCTTTATTGGCGTTTTCATTGAGCAGGGCGGAGTTGGTCTGCTCGACCAGACCCCGGATTTCCTGATTCAGGCGGCCGCGCTTTTCACGCTGGACGTCGCGGTCGTGGCGGTACTCAATATAAGCGCGCGCTAACTGCTTGTAAGGACCAGACATCAGCTGGTTCTCAACCGCAGTCTGGATCTCGCTGATATCCACCTGGCTGCGTTCGTTCATCTGGCGGCTAACGACGTCTGCGACGGTGGCGCAGTAATCTGCGTCATCGACTCCCGCTGCTTTAGCTGCACGCAGAATGGCTTCCTGAATGCGCTCTGATTTAAACGGCACTTTACAGCCATCACGTTTCATCACATGCGGTGTCATGATCACTCCATTTTAAAAACAGGTTATCCACAGAGGTGGGGAAGTATGCACCGGGTGGATTATCAGCCAGCCCAATGACTTCCCGCGTTCCCGACCCTTGTTATCCACAATCCCGGAGAGCGGAGTCGCCGTGTTGTTGTTGGAATAGTAGACGATAAATACAAGATGTTGGGTCGGCCAGCATTTTAAGTGCTACATATAGTGATTTGCATCAAACATGTTTGCGATTTTTTTGATTCAGAACAAAGTAAAAAGACGAGAGTACAAACGGCGGGCGCTGGAGCGAATGTAAATCCGCAAAGGAAAAATCTGATTAATTATTCAACAAAAACAGTAAAGTAAGCCGGGCGCTGCTGTTACGCCCGGCGGGAGATTACGCCTGTAGCCACCAGACGGCTTCAAACGGACGTAGCGTGGCGGTATGTGGGGCCGGGTAATTACTCATGACGGCCTGCCACTCACCGCTGAGAACGCCTGATTCCCATTCATGAGACTGATGGCTGAGGTTAGCCACCACCACCAGGGTTTTCCCCTGCCACTGGCGGCGATAACACCACAGGGACGGATGTTCCGGCAGCAGATCCTGATAATCGCCCCACGTCAGCACCGGCAGGGTTTTGCGCAGGCGAATCAGCGACTGGTAGGTATAAAACACCGAATCGGGATCGTCCAGCGCCGCGCGGGCGTTGACCGTCTCGTAGTTGTCGCAGACGCCAATCCACGGCTCACCTTCGGTAAAACCCGCATTGTGCGAGGCATCCCACTGCATCGGCGTGCGCCCGTTATCGCGCGACTTACTCGCCAGAATCGCCAGGAGTTCGTTCGGATCGCGGCCGTTAGCCCGCAGTTCGGCGAACATGTTCAGGCTTTCCACGTCGCGGTAATCGGTGATGCGGCTGAAGTGCGGGTTGGTCATGCCAAGCTCTTCACCCTGATAGATATACGGCGTGCCCTGCATCCCGTGCAGCACCATGCCCAGCATCTTCGCCGCCGGTACGCGGTATTCGCCTTCATCGCCAAAGCGCGACACAATGCGCGGCTGATCGTGGTTACACCAGAACAGCGCGTTCCACGCTTTGTTATGCATCCCCTGCTGCCAGTGGTTGAAGAGGGTTTTCAGCGCCACGAAATCCGGTTTTGCCAGCGTCCATTTTTCGCCGCCGGGGTAATCCACCTTCAGATGATGGAAGTTAAAGGTCATCGACAGCTCGCGCCCGTCGAGAGACGCATACTGCTGGCAGTTCTCCAGCGAGGTGGAGGACATCTCGCCCACCGTCATTAGATTACGCGGCGTAAAGACGTCGCGGCTCATCTCCTGGAGATATTCATGAATGCGCGGCCCGTCGGTGTAGAAGCGGCGACCGTCGCCAATATCGTCATTCGGGAAAGCCTGGTCTTTCGAAATCAGGTTAATCACATCCAGACGCAGGCCGTCCACGCCGCGATCGGCCCAGAACTCGCACACCTTTTTCAGTTCGGCGCGCACGGCCGGATTCTCCCAGTTGAGATCCGCCTGCTCTGGGGCGAAGAGGTGCAGATAATACTGCTCGCTCTCGGCGTGCCAGCGCCAGGCGTTGCCGCCGAATTTGGAGCGCCAGTTGTTGGGAAGCTGCTCCGGCGTGCCGTCGCGCCAGATATAAAACTGGCGGTACGGGCTGGCTTTATTCAGTGATTCACGGAACCAGGCGTGCTGGGTTGACGTGTGGTTAAACACCATATCCAGCACGATGCGAATGCCGCGTTCATGCGCCTGGGCGACCAGCTCGTCAAAGTCATCCAGCGTGCCGTACGCCGGGTCGATGGCAGTGTAATTCGCCACGTCGTAGCCGTTATCCACCTGCGGGGAGATGTAAAACGGCGTCAGCCAGATGGCGTCAATACCGAGGGTTTTCAGGTAGTCCAGCCGCTGCGTCACTCCGCGCAAATCGCCGGTGCCGCTGCCGGTCGTGTCCTGAAAACTTTTTGGGTAAATCTGATAGATGACTCCGTTCTGCCACCAGTGAGGAAGGGTATTCATAATGCGTTCCTGCAAATGCGAAGGGGCGCAACTGCGCCCCGAAAGATGAAGTTAAACAATCTGCAGCGCGCCCTGACGGAACTTACGCTGGTAAACCACGGTGGTGAGCGCCATAGGGACGATGATCGCGATGGCCATCGCCAGGGCAAACACCTGCCAGAAGGCGGGCTGAATGGAGAGAATACCCGGCAGGCCACCAACGCCGATGCCGTTTGCCATCACGCCGTTGAGACCACATACCAGACCCGCCAGACCCGAGCCGATCATGGCGCAGAGCATCGGGAAGCGGTATTTCAGGTTGATACCGTACATCGCCGGTTCGGTGACCCCGAGATACGCGGAGATGGCGGCCGGAACGGAAATTTCACGCTCGTTATGCTTACGGCTGACCAGAATAATGCCCGTTACGGCAGATGCCTGAGCGATGTTAGACAGCGCGATAATCGGCCAGACCGGCGTGCCGCCAAGGCTCTGGATCATCTGCATATCAATCGCCAGCGTGGTCTGGTGTACGCCGGTGATCACCAGCGGGGCGTACAGGAAGCCGAACAGCGCGGCACCAATCGGCGCGAAGCTGCCGGTCATCAGGTGACGGACGGCAAAGGCCACGCCGTCGCCGATCATGCGGCCAAACGGACCGATAAAGGCGTGCGCCAGGAACACCGCCAGGATCAGCGAGCAGACCGGCACCACTACCAGATAGAGGTAATCTGGCACGATGCGTTTCAGGCGCGTTTCAATAAAGCCCAGCGCCAGACCCGCCAGCAGTGCCGGGATAACCTGCGCCTGATAGCCCACTTTGGCGATGGTGAACAGGCCAAAGTTCCACACTTCCGGCGCCTGCTGGCCAAGTAAGTAAGCGTTCATTAACTGCGGAGAGACCAGCGTTACGCCGAGTACGATACCCAGAATCGGGGTACCGCCCATTTTGCGTACGGCGGACCAGCAAATCCCCACCGGCAGATAGAAGAAGATCGCTTCGCCAATCAGCCACAGGAAGTCGTAAATGGTTTTCAGCGCCGGGTACATCTGCGCCAGGGTTTTGCCGTCGCTCATCGGCACATCACCGATGACGTTACGGAAGCCTAAAATTAAGCCCCCGCTGATCAGCGCCGGCAGCAGCGGGAAGAAGATCTCTGCGAAGTGGGAGATAAGCTGCTCGTGCCATTTCATATTCTGGCGCGCGGCTTTTTTGGCCTGCTCTTTATCTGCCGCGTTGTGCCCGGTAGTGGCGAGCAGAGCCTGATAGTAATCGCCCACTTCGGTACCAATAACCACCTGGAACTGCCCGGCGTTGGTGAAGCAGCCTTTCACCATCGAAAGCGCTTCAATCGCTTTCGGATTGGCTTTGGCCGGATCGTTCAGCACGAAGCGCAGGCGGGTAATACAATGGCTGACCGTCGCGATGTTTTCGCGACCGCCCACCAGGACGATCAGCTGATCGATATCTGCTTGTTTGACTTTACTCATCATGAAACCTCATGACAGATGGGAGGGGTGTAATGACCTGAGCGCAAGCCTACTCCTTCAGCGGGACGGCGAAAATGGGAACGTTCCCGAAATCGGGCGAAGATCACAATAAACCGATTTATGGCGGTTATGAAAGATGGACGGGAATGACGATTTGGCGGGGTTCTGCGCGCCCGTTGATCTGCTCAATCAGCTGTGCGGCGGCCTGACGGCCGGACTCAGCGTAGCCCGGATCGACGGTGATGATCTCCGGGTGCAGGAACTTCATCAGCGGGGTACTGCCTACGCTGGCAACCTGCAGCTCGTCGATGCGCTGTTCCTGTAAATATTTGCTCGCACCCAGCGCCAGGGTGTCGGTCGCGCACACCAGCGCGGTGGTCTGCGGGGTCAGCACGCTGGCGACCTGTTCATAGCCCTGCTTCATGCCAAGCCCGGGCAGGGAGGCCACGGCAGAGAGGTTGTGCTTTTTGCAAAACGCCAGATAGGCTTCGTGACGGCGTTTGCCGGTGGTGACGTCCGCGTGCGGTACGCCAAGATAGCTGATATGACGATGGCCTTTTTCGTACAGGCGCTGCATCAGGGTAATAATCGCCCCTTCATCGTCATAGCAGACGGAGGCAAATCCGTGGGCATCGCGTGCCAGCAAGACCAGCGAGGGTTGCCAGGGTTTGAGCATCTCTTCTTTAATGCCGGTAAAGCCAAACAGGACCACCCCGTCGATGTTGCGTCGCGCCAGCATCCCCAGATGCTCTTCCACCAGCTGTGGCGAGAACTGGCTCTCCATCATGATTGGATCGTAACCCTGCTCATAGAAGGCGGGCAGCATGGTTTGTACGGCGAGGTTTTCAGAGAGAGAATCCAGACGCGAGACAATAATGGCGACCACTTTATCGCTCTGTCCGCGCATGGCCCGTGCGGAACGGGAAGGGGAAAACCCGTGCTGATTCATCACCGCCTCGACGCGCTCGCGCGTGCGTTCGCTGACACCGCTCTCGTTGTTCAGCACGCGCGACACGGTGGATTTCCCCACGCCGCTTAAACGCGCAATGTCTTTAATCGTAAGGCGGTTTTGCATGCTGTATTCCCTGTAACAACGATAACGGTGTCAAATGAGCCTAATGCTATAGCGCTAATTCGCTATGGGCAAAGTCTGGTTTACGTTCGGTTTATTTGAGGGTGGGTATAATACCGCCCGACGCGCCGCTTAGGGTACGGTTAAATCCTTATACTGCGCGGCGTACCCCTTATTTTTACTTACCGGAGGCGACATGGATCCCGATCCCACACCTCTCCTGACCAGGAGAACCCCTTCTTTCCGGTAAGCCAGCCTTGTGCTGTCTCACCGGTGATGTGAGGCAGCAACGTTCTGAACGTTCCTGCTTGAAAATTTAAGTGCCTGTCAGGTACGGCTTTGCCACGCCTGCAGGAATGACTGCGTCCGCCCAGGCGGATGCGGGGGAATGACTATGTTTAAAAATATCACCCGGCAGCTGCAGGCGCTGCTGAGCCGCCACCTGCCACACCGTCTGGTTCAGCGCGATCCGCTGCCAAACGGCAAAAATTTCTCCGGCGCCACTATTCCCGCCAGCCTGACCGAGCGTTGCCTCAACGTGGCGGCGATGGATGAGAACGAAGTCTGGCGCGCCTTTAACGGACACCCGGAAGGGCTGAATGCGGCTGAAGTGCAAAAAATCCGGGCCGTGCATGGCGATAACCTTATCCCGGCGCAAAAACCAGCGCCGTGGTGGGTGCATCTGTGGATCTGCTACCGCAACCCCTTCAATCTGCTGCTGACGGTGCTGGGCATTATCTCTTACGCCACTGAAGATCTGTTTGCCGCAGGCGTTATCGCCCTGATGGTGGGGATCTCCACGCTGCTGAACTTTATCCAGGAAGCGCGCTCAACCAAAGCGGCGGATGCCCTGAAGGCGATGGTCAGCAACACCGCGACCGTGTCGCGAGTCATCAACGATCTGGGTGAAAACGCCTGGGTCGAACTGCCCATCGACCAGCTGGTGCCGGGCGATCTGGTGAAGCTCGCCGCCGGGGATATGATCCCGGCGGATTTACGCATCATCCAGGCGCGCGATCTGTTCGTGGCCCAGGCCTCGCTCACCGGGGAGTCCCTGCCGGTGGAAAAGGTGGCGCGAACTCGCGATCCGCAGCAGATGAACCCGCTTGAGTGCGACACCCTGTGCTTTATGGGCACCACGGTGGTCAGCGGCACGGCGCAGGCGATTGTCACCGCCACCGGCGGCAATACCTGGTTTGGTCAGCTTGCCGGACGTGTGACAGAGCAGGAGAGCGAGCCGAATGCGTTCCAGAAAGGGATTGGCCGCGTCAGCATGCTGCTGATCCGCTTTATGATGGTGATGACGCCGATTGTGCTGCTGATCAACGGCTATACCAAAGGCGACTGGTGGGAAGCCGCGCTGTTTGCGCTCTCCGTGGCGGTTGGCTTAACGCCGGAAATGCTGCCGATGATTGTCACCTCCACCCTGGCGCGCGGGGCGGTGAAGCTGTCAAAACAGAAGGTAATCGTCAAACACCTCGACGCCATTCAGAACTTTGGCGCGATGGACATTCTCTGCACCGACAAAACCGGCACGCTGACGCAGGATAAAATCGTGCTGGAGAACCACACCGATATCGCCGGTAAAACCAGCGAACGCGTGCTGCACAGCGCCTGGCTGAACAGCCACTACCAGACCGGGCTGAAAAATCTGCTCGATGTTGCGGTGCTGGAAGGGGTGGATGAAGAGTCTGCCCGCTCACTCTCTGGCCGCTGGCAGAAGGTGGATGAGATCCCGTTCGATTTTGAGCGCCGCCGGATGTCGGTGGTGGTCAGCGAGCAGCCGGATGTGCACCAGCTGATCTGCAAAGGCGCGTTGCAGGAGATCCTCAATGTTTCCACCCAGGTGCATTACAACGGCGACATCGTGCCGCTGGACGACACCAAGCTGCGCCGCATCAAACGCGTCACGGATAACCTGAACCGTCAGGGGCTGCGGGTGGTGGCGGTGGCGAGCAAATTCCTGCCTGCGCGCGAGGGAGACTATCAGCGTATCGACGAATCCGATCTGATCCTCGAGGGTTATATCGCATTCCTCGATCCGCCGAAAGAGACCACCGCTCCGGCGCTGAAAGCGCTGAAGGCCAGCGGGATCACCGTGAAAATCCTTACCGGCGACAGCGAGCTGGTGGCCGCCAAAGTATGCCACGAAGTGGGGCTGGACGCGGGTGACGTGGTGGTAGGCAGCGATATCGAACACCTCAGTGACGACGAGCTGGCTCAGCTTGCCCGGCACACCACGCTGTTTGCCCGCCTGACGCCGATGCACAAAGAGCGCATCGTCACCCTGCTGCGTCGCGAAGGGCACGTGGTGGGCTTTATGGGCGATGGTATCAACGACGCGCCCGCGCTGCGTGCGGCGGATATTGGCATCTCCGTGGACGGGGCGGTGGACATCGCCCGCGAAGCGGCAGACATCATCCTGCTGGAAAAGAGCCTGATGGTGCTGGAAGAGGGCGTGATCGAAGGGCGTAGGACTTTTGCCAACATGCTGAAATACATCAAAATGACCGCCAGCTCCAACTTCGGTAACGTCTTCAGCGTGCTGGTGGCGAGCGCGTTTCTGCCGTTCCTGCCGATGCTGCCGCTGCATCTGCTGATCCAGAACCTGATGTACGATGTCTCTCAGGTGGCGATCCCGTTTGATAACGTCGACGACGAGCAGATCCAGAAGCCGCAGCGCTGGAACCCGGCGGATCTGGGGCGTTTTATGCTCTTCTTTGGCCCGATCAGCTCCATCTTTGACATCCTGACCTTCTGCCTGATGTGGTTTGTGTTCCACGCCAATACACCGGAACATCAGACCCTGTTCCAGTCCGGCTGGTTCGTGGTGGGGCTGCTGTCGCAAACGCTGATTGTGCATATGATCCGCACACGTCGTATTCCGTTCATCCAGAGCCGTGCCGCCTGGCCGCTGATTGTGATGACGGGGATTGTGATGGCGCTCGGCATCGCGCTGCCGTTCTCACCGTTGGCCAGCTACCTGCAGCTGCAGGCGCTGCCGCTGAGCTACTTCCCGTGGCTGGTGGCGATCCTCGCGGGCTATATGGTGCTGACGCAGATGGTGAAAGGGTTTTATGCGCGTCGGTATGGGTGGCAGTAAAAACATCCCCTCTCCCCTTTGGGGAGAGGGCCGGGGTGAGGGGACTGGCTTTCCTCTCAAATTCAACAACCTGTGATCTCCGTCGGCGCATTCGCTTGACGACAAATTGAGCGCATGTTAACAGAATGTTTTGCCTTTATACCCTAAATAATTCGAGTTGCATGAAGGCGGCAAGGGAGTGAATCCCCGGGAGCTTACATAAGTAAGTGACCGGGGTGAACGAGTGCAGCCAACGCACAGGCAACTTGAAGTATGACGGGGATATTTGGCCCGTCAGATAAGGAACATTCATGTTACGGTACAGCCTCTTAACCGCCGGGCTGCTGCTCGGCGCGTCAGCGTTTGCCGCCCCGGCAGGCGATCTTCCCCTGATGCCCTGGCCTGCGAAGGTTGAACGCCCGACCACTCAGGGCGCGCTGGTGCTTAATAATCAACTCTCCGTAAGCGTCAGCGGAGACGATCTCGGTGACGCAGTTAACCGCCTGCGCCAGCGCATTGCCCTGCAAACCGGCTGGACGCTGCAGCCGCAGGCCGACAAACCCGAAAAACCGACCATCCGCATTGCCATTGCCAAAAAAGTGAAGCCGCAGCCGCTGCCGGACAGCGACGAAAGCTATAAGCTGACGGTGGATGCCAACGGGGTGGATATCTCCGCCAATACCCGCTTCGGCGCGCTGCGTGCCATAGAAACGCTGCTCCAGTTGGTGCAAAACGGCGCGGAAAACACCTCTGTACCGTGGGTGACCATTGAAGATTCCCCGCGCTTCCCGTGGCGCGGGCTGCTGCTGGACTCGGCGCGCCACTTTATCCCGCTGGCGGATATCAAACGCCAGATCGACGGTATGGCCGCGGCAAAACTCAACGTGCTGCACTGGCATTTAACCGACGATCAGGGCTGGCGTTTCAGCACAAAGCGCTATCCTAAGCTGACCCAGCTTGCCAGCGACGGGCTGTTCTACACGCCAGAGCAGATGCGCGAGATTGTTCGCTATGCTGCCGATCGCGGTGTCCGCGTCGTGCCGGAGATCGATATGCCAGGCCACGCCTCGGCCATTGCCGTGGCCTACCCGGCGCTGATGAGCGCGCCGGGGCCGTACGAAATGGAGCGCCACTGGGGAGTCTTAAAGCCGGTGCTGGATCCGACCAAAGAGGCCACTTACGCCTTTGCTGACGCGATGGTCAGCGAACTGGCAGCGATCTTCCCCGATCCTTATCTGCACATCGGTGGCGATGAGGTGGATGACAGCCAGTGGAAAGCGAATCCGGCCATTCAGCAGTTTATGCGCGACCACAAGCTGGCGGACAGCCATGCGCTGCAGGCGTATTTCAACCGCAAGCTGGAAACGATCCTTGAAAAACACCACCGGCAGATGGTGGGCTGGGATGAGATCTACCATCCCGATCTGCCCAAAAGCATTCTGATCCAGTCCTGGCAGGGGCAGGATGCGCTGGGACAGGTGGCGCAGAACGGCTACAAAGGGATCCTCTCGACGGGCTTCTATCTCGATCAGCCGCAGTCCACCGCTTACCACTACCGCAATGAGATCGTGCCGCAGACCTTAAACGGCGTGGACGTGATTGCCGACACCGACAGCGCCCAGAGCTGGGCCTTCTCCATGCCGCGTCTGAAAGGCAAGCCGGTCGAAGGCAGCTTTACGCTGGTGAAAGGGGAGTCCAGCTGGCGCGGGTTTATTGATTTTGCCGGCAAGTCCCGCCGCGCGGTGGATAACATTGCGTGGCGCGATGACAATCAGGTGACGTTTACCGTTGATACCTGGATGGGCGAAACGCGCCCGGTGGTGTCGGTTGATAACGATAAGCTCACGGGTTATTTCCTGGTGGGGAATGTCCGCTACCCGATCAGCGGTACGCGTCTGGATGAGGTTCCTAAAGGCACTCCGCCGGTAGTGCCGGATATCGCGCATCAGGTTAATCTGCTTGGCGGAGAAGCCGCGCTGTGGGCGGAAAACGTGGTGGCGCCGGTGCTGGATATCCGTCTGTGGCCGCGTACCTTTGCGGTGGCGGAGCGGTTATGGTCCGCGCAGGATGTTACCGATGTCGACAACATGTACACCCGCCTGCAGGCGATGGACAGCTGGTCGACGGTCTCGGTCGGGCTGCAGCAGCACACCCAGCAGCAGGTGCAATTCACGCGCCTTGCCGGGAATGCCGATACGCTGCCGCTGCAAATCCTCGCCCAGGCTGTGGAGCCTGCGCAGTATTACACTCGTCAGCATCTCAAATTCCAGGCCGGAAACTACCATCAGTTTGAGCCGCTCAACCGCTTCGCGGATGCGCTGAACGCTGAAAGCGCCACCGTGCGCCAGATGAACAAATGGGCCGACCGTCTGGTGAGCGACGCCGAGGATACCGAAAGTGCCGACGCGCTGCGCCATGTGTTTAACCGCTGGCAGAGCAATACCAGCGACGCGCTGGCACTGAGTGAAAACAGCTATCAGTTGAAGGCGATCAAGCCGGTGATTCAGGAGGTGGACAAGCTGGCCTCGATTGGCCTGAGGCTCACCGATCTGGTGGCGCGTCAGGGCACGCTGGACGATAAAGAGATCGCCTCAATTCAGAGCGAGCTGGATAACGCGGCGAAGGTTCAGGACGAAGTGGTGATTGCAGCGGTGTACCCGCTGGAGACGCTGCTGCGCGCGACGCGTAATCAGTAGACAAAACCCCCTCACCCTAACCCTCTCCCTTTGGGCTGAGGGATCCCCAGTAATATGGTCATGCCACCATGACCATATTACTGTAC
>NZ_JACASJ010000330.1:0-328 GCF_013391025.1 Enterobacter sp. SECR19-1250
ATGCGTGATCTGATCCTTCAACTCAGCAAAAGTTCGATTTATTCAACAAAGTCCGATGTACCTTCACCGTAATTTCTGTTATGCCCAGTTCCGATGCGATTTGTTTATTTTGCAAGCCATTAATTGCCAGCTCAAAAATCTGTTTCTCACGTCGCGTCAACGCCTGGTAATTTTTACACAGTTCAAATAACCGTTGCTGTTCCAGAAAATGGTTTGTCGCGTCGATCAATACCTCATTCACCACGCGCAAAAGTTGTTCAGGTTCGACCGGTTTGGGGCTTTGTTGAATAAATCAGATTTCGGGTAAGTCTCCCCCGTAGCGGGTTGT
>NZ_JACASJ010000331.1:0-323 GCF_013391025.1 Enterobacter sp. SECR19-1250
AGATCACTTGCAGTCCGACCGCGATGTCTTGGTTGCGCGAGAGGTTGTCGATATCCTCCACTTCCATCATCAACCCTGGATAATGCCGCCGCCGTCATCGCCGCCGACGCCCGTGCCGGGCTTTTCGGGCCTGTCAGGCTTGCTCGGCCTTCAGCCTGCCTGGGCGAGATCTCCGGCGGACGGATTAACGGCGGAGCTTCGCCGCCTTTCGTGCGTGTGAAGGCCGAAGATAGTTCTCTCAAAAACATCCGTTTATGAGAGATACCAAATGTCATTTTCAGAAGACGACTGCACCAGTTGATTGGGCGTAATGGCTGTTGTGC
>NZ_JACASJ010000332.1:0-323 GCF_013391025.1 Enterobacter sp. SECR19-1250
GAGCAGGGGATTGAAAATCCCCGTGTCCTTGGTTCGATTCCGAGTCCGGGCACCACTATTCATAAGGCCTCGCTGCAAAGCGGGGCTTTTTCCTTTCTTGGCTACGGTAGATTTCTGGTCGTTGCAACACGTTATTTTTTTGCTGCATTTCTCGCCATTTTCGCAGATGTTCCTTACTTTTAGACACCTCAATATCCTCTGGTGTGCCTTTCCTTACCTCACAGCTACGGTCTTTCTACGGTACCTTTCTCTAAGATCATACATGATAAAGTAGAAAACACGGGGGAAACGGGGGAATTATCATTTCGCCTTAATCCGCTGGT
>NZ_JACASJ010000333.1:0-319 GCF_013391025.1 Enterobacter sp. SECR19-1250
ACGGCAGGAAAAGCGGTAGCGCAGGTGTGCGCCGATACCATCCGGGTTTTTCTCGTCGATACGCTCCAGTTGAATATCAAGCTGGCGCTCCAGTTCAGACGCATAATTACGCCCGGATGAAAGACGGCAGTAGCGCAGGATGTCATTTTCTGTCCATCCCTCTACACCAGTGCGCAGCATATAGACGCGGGCGCGGTGTTTCTTTGGGGTTCGCTTAGGTACTTGTACCGGGCTGGTGGTCGGCGTAATATCAGACGTGCGAATATCTGAGTTAGCCGCCTGCTGTACGGGGCGGTTTTTCTTTTCCATTACGCCACCT
>NZ_JACASJ010000334.1:0-315 GCF_013391025.1 Enterobacter sp. SECR19-1250
GCTGATCCCCGAAAACCCGTACACCTCTGCGGGCTGGCATAGCCGCCAAAATCAGAGGGCGCGAGGTGGCGTATGGCTAGAGCGACAAAAAAAGATTTATCGTGGTTTGATATTAATAACTATAACTTCATCAATGGGTTAACTCTCTCTCAATTTATCAAAGAACTTGAGTGGCGGGATTTCCTTTATCGGGATGTTGATGATGATCCTTCATCGTTTGATAGGGAAGATGCTATTAAATATGAGCGTATTTTTTCAGGAGTGATCTTGACCCTCCATCTCCGAACAGCTTTTGTATCTTAAGTTAACGATGTC
>NZ_JACASJ010000335.1:0-314 GCF_013391025.1 Enterobacter sp. SECR19-1250
GCTGACGCTCTACCTGTTTCACAACAGAACAAGCTGAAAGCCAATATCAACCAGCTGTGGCTCGAACGTATGCCGACGAGTGAAATTATCACGACCGCTGGTGGTCTCTTCAACAGCATGCAGGGGGCCGTCAATGCGTGAAATTATCGTTGATAACTTTGCTGGTGGCGGCGGCGCAAGTACTGGCATTGAACTGGCGATCGGGCGCGGCGTGGATATCGCTATCAACCACGACGAAAACGCTATTGCGATGCATAAAACGAATCACCCGGACACGCTGCATTATTGCGAGTCGGTGTTTGACGTTGACCCAA
>NZ_JACASJ010000336.1:0-314 GCF_013391025.1 Enterobacter sp. SECR19-1250
TGCGATTACCCCTTCGATAACCACAAAGTGCCGTTTAAAGAGATGCGCACCGCCCTGCGCACACGCAAAATCACCAATATGCAGTTTGGTGCTTTAACCAGCCTGTTTACGATGATCCCGCTGCTTAATCTGTTCATCATGCCCGTTGCCGTTTGTGGCGCGACGGCGATGTGGGTCGATTGCTATCGCGATAAACACGCGATGTGGCGGTAACAATCTACCGGTTATTTTGTAAACCGTTTGTGTGAAACAGGGGTGGCTTATGCCGCCCCTTATTCCATCTTGCATGTCATTATTTCCCTTCTGTATATAGA
>NZ_JACASJ010000337.1:0-307 GCF_013391025.1 Enterobacter sp. SECR19-1250
TGTCACGATGAACTGCGGCGTAAGAAAATCAGCGCGCTTATCCCTCCCCGAAAAGGTGCGGGTTACTGGCCCGGTGAATATGCAGACCGTAACCGTGCAGTGGCTAATCAGCGAATGACCGGGAGTAATGCGCGGTGGAAATGGACAACAGATTACAACCGTCGCTCGATAGCGGAAACGGCGATGTACCGGGTAAAACAGCTGTTCGGGGGTTCACTGACGCTGCGTGACTACGATGGTCAGGTTGCGGAGGCTATGGCCCTGGTACGAGCGCTGAACAAAATGACGAAAGCAGGTATGCCTGAAA
>NZ_JACASJ010000338.1:0-305 GCF_013391025.1 Enterobacter sp. SECR19-1250
CTGGACGTGCCGCCGGAAGGTTTTTTCCCCAATAAAACACCGGACGAGTTATACAGCTGGCCGGAACGGGAAAAAGACTATATTACCCGTGAAGGCGAATATATCAGTGCCTGGTCGGGAGAGTTGAGTCCTCATTCCGGCGACTGGTCGATGTTTACCGGTAGCGAGATGAAATACACTTCTGTCGGACAGGGGCAGGCGCTGCCTTATCTGACCGGTGCCAACGATTCGCTGCAGCGCGTCTGCTGGACGCGACTTTGTTGAATAAATCGAACTTTTGCTGAGTTGAAGGATCAGATCACGCA
>NZ_JACASJ010000339.1:0-300 GCF_013391025.1 Enterobacter sp. SECR19-1250
CTCCGGATGAATATGATGATCTCATATCAGGAACTTGTTCGCACCTTCCCTAATTAGGTGGCCAAATTCAATATGCCACTACAATCCAAGTTCTCCGTAAGGTGATTTAACAAGTGAAGCTCACCGGGAGTGGGTGCAACCTTTAAACGGAGTATGTTTTCCAAAGTTGGATGAAGGATAGACACGCTAACACTCTCTTTATAATGAATAACCATCTATAATTTACTACATGACCTAAAAGAAACAAGGGGCTTTGTTGAATAAATCAGATTTCGGGTAAGTCTCCCCCGTAGCGGGTTG
>NZ_JACASJ010000034.1:0-43904 GCF_013391025.1 Enterobacter sp. SECR19-1250
TAATCACTTTGAAAGGTTTTAAAGTGTTAATTAGATCTCACAATGAAAGAAAAATGGGTTGTTTTGAAAGTTAATGGGTAGGGGAGACGCATTTTGGTTGAAAAAAGCGCAGATTTGCGTTGAGGAGCGTAAAGATTTGGTGGGTAAGGCGCGTACCGCTTCCTTGAGGTGTTGCGGATGCTTTACCATACAGGGTTCTTATCGAACCCGTTAAATGGATGTCCCATGTTCAAGCGTCGTTATGCAGCGTTGTTACCTGCGCTTATTCTGCTGTCCGCCTGTAGTAGTAAACCCAAGACTGAAGCCGCTGTGCAGACGGCTGGCGCGCCTTCAGGAGGATTCCTGCTGGAGCCGCAGCACAATATGATGCAGATGGGGGGCGACTTCGCGAATAACCCGGCGGCCGAACAGTTCATCGATAAAATGGTGAGCAAACACGGCTTTGACAGACAGCAACTGCATGAAATCTTGTCGCAGGCGAAACGTCTGGACTACGTGCTGCGCCTGATGGACAGGCAGGCACCGTCAGCGCAGGTGCCAACCGGGCCAAACGGTGCGTGGTTGCGCTATCGCAAACAGTTTATTACCCCGGACAACGTGCAAAATGGCGGGGTGTTCTGGAATCAGTATGAAGATGCCCTCAATCGCGCGTGGCAGGTCTACGGCGTGCCGCCTGAAATCATCGTCGGCATTATTGGCGTGGAAACGCGCTGGGGCCGCGTGATGGGCAAAACACGCATTCTTGATGCGCTGGCCACGCTCTCGTTTAACTATCCGCGTCGTGCCGAGTACTTCTCTTCCGAGCTGGAAACCTTCCTGCTGATGGCGCGTAACGAACAGGATGACCCGCTCGATCTGAAAGGGTCGTTTGCCGGAGCGATGGGCTACGGCCAGTTTATGCCCTCTTCCTACAAACAGTATGCCGTCGACTTTAACGGAGATGGTCACATCAACCTGTGGGATCCGGTGGATGCCATCGGCAGCGTGGCGAACTACTTCAAGGCACACGGCTGGACGCCGGGTGGGCAGGTTGCCGTGCAGGCTAACGGCGAAGCGTTTGGTCTGGAAAACGGCTTCAAAACCAAATACAGCGTTGCGCAGCTGACGGCGGCAGGTTTAACGCCAACGCAGCCGCTGGGTAATGTCGATCAGGTGAGCCTGCTGCGTCTGGATGTAGGAACCGGGTATCAGTACTGGTACGGTATGCCAAACTTCTACACCATTACCCGCTATAACCACAGCACGCACTATGCGATGGCCGTGTGGCAGCTGGGCCTGGCGGTATCGCAGGCGCGTGTCCCTGCGGCGTCACCGTTCAGTCAGTAAGTCGCTTTATTCCTCCCTCTCCCACGGGAGAGGGGAGTTTTACAGAAACATTTCGCCACACTCCCTTTGCAAACGCGCCATTTACATCTCAATCGCCTTTCATTATTGTTACGTTATAACATATAATGTGGTGTCAACATGTCAACATCCCTTTTCTCTTTGTCTGCGGCAGTTAGGTTTCTGCTGGCGCTGGTGATTGTCGTGTTTATCGGGCTGGCCGTGCGCTGGGCGGTGGCATTGCCATGATTGTCATGGATGAACTGGTTGCGGGTTACGACCGCATGCCCGTTACGCGCGCCTTGTCGGGCGTGATTGAACGCGGAAGTATGACCGCCATTATCGGGGCCAACGGATGTGGAAAATCCACGCTGCTCAAAACGCTCGCCGGGTTTATTCCGCCGGTGAGCGGCCGTTTTCGCTGGCAGGAGAAACGCCCGGTGATTGGCTGGCTGGCACAGCGTCACGCGCTGGAGGCGCAGTTTCCGCTGACGGTGCAGGATGTGGTGAGTATGGGCTGCTGGCCGCGTGTGTCGCTCTTTTCCGGCTTTCGTCGGGAAACACGCTCGCGCATTGCCAGCGCGCTGGAGCGTGTCGGGCTGGACGCCATGGCGTTATCTACCATCGATGCACTCTCCGGCGGCCAGTTTCAGCGCATGCTGTTTGCGCGGATCCTGGTGCAACAGGCGCCGCTGGTGATGCTGGATGAACCTTTTACCGGCGTCGATGAAGCTACCTGTAACGTGCTGATGGACCTGATGCTCGAGATGTACATGCAGGGCCAGACCCTGCTTGCGGTATTGCATGACAGCGAGCGCGTATCGCGTCATTTTCCGCAAACACTACGGCTGGATACGGCTATTCCGCACTGGAAAACCGAGCGGGTGAGGGTGGCATGATCTGGCATCTCTTCTTTCAGCCGTTTATCGAATACGGCTTTATGCGTCGCGCGCTGGTGGTGTGCCTTGCGTTGTCCGTCAGCACCACGGCACTGGGCGTATTTCTTCAGCTGCGCCGGATGAGCCTGATGGGCGATGCCCTTTCACACGCCATTTTACCCGGCGTTGCGGTGGGCTACCTGCTGAGCGGTATGTCACTGCTGGCGATGAGCATCGGCGGGTTTATCGCCGGGATCGCCGTGGCACTGGTGGCCGGGTTGGTCAGTCGACGTACGCCGCTCAAAGAGGATGCCAGTTTTGCCGGGTTCTATCTCGGCTCGCTGGCGCTGGGCGTGACGCTGGTGTCGCTGCGCGGTTCGAACGTCGATCTGCTGCACCTGCTGTTTGGCTCCATTCTGGCGGTGGATAACGACGCCGCGCTGTTTGTGGCTGGCGTATGCATCTTCACGCTGGTGACGCTGGCAGTTTTCTATCGTGGGCTGGTGAACGAGGCGTTCGATACCGCCTGGCTACAGGTTAACGCCCGCTGGCTGCCCGGCCTGTTGCACGGGCTGTTTCTGGCGCTGCTGGTGCTTAACCTGGTGGCCGGATTTCAGGTTCTCGGCACGCTTATGGCCGTCGGGCTGATGATGTTGCCGGCGGTGGCGGCACGCTGCTGGGTGCGCACCCTGCCAGGGTTGCTCTGCCTGGCGGGCATCAGCGGCGTTTTTTGCGCATGGCTGGGGTTAAGCCTCTCCTGGGCGGTAAGTTTACCCGCCGGGCCGTCCATCGTGCTGACCGCCAGCGCGCTGTTCTTTATTTCTGTTTTATTTGGCACACGAAGCCACCTGGCTGGCAGCCTGCGTGCGCTTTTTTAACGCAAGGGGAAATGATGAAACGTACAGGGTTAATAATGGCGTTCGCGCTCGGGATGTTGTCACAGGGCGTAATGGCGAAAACGCTTAATGTGGTCACCAGTTTTTCCATTCTGGGAGACATTACGCGTGAGGTAGGGGGCGACCGGGTCAATGTGACCACGCTGGTGGGGCCGGACGGCGATCCGCATACCTTTGAACCGTCGCCGAAAGACAGTGCGGCGCTCAGCAAGGCCGATGTAGTGGTGGTGAACGGTCTGGGGCTGGAGGGCTGGCTCGACCGTCTGGTGAAGGCCTCCGGATTTAAGGGCCAGCTGGTGGTGGCTTCGACCGGGGTGAAAACCCACACGCTTGAAGAGGACGGGAAAACCGTGACCGATCCGCATGCCTGGAACAGCGCGGCGAACGGGGCACTGTATGCGCAAAATATCCTTGCCGGTCTGGTAAAAGCCGATCCTGAAGATAAGGCGGCGCTGGAGGCCACCGGTCAACCCTATATCGCGCAGCTTATGCAACTGGACAGCTGGGCCAAAACGCAGTTCAGCCAGATCCCGCAGGTGAAACGTAAAGTCCTCACCAGCCATGACGCCTTCGGCTACTTCAGCCGCGCCTATGGCGTGACCTTTATTGCGCCGCAGGGCTTGTCGTCAGAGAGCGAAGCCAGCGCAGCGCAGGTGGCTGAGATTATCAATCAGATTAAAGCGGACGGGGTGAAAACCTGGTTTATGGAAAACCAGCTCGACCCGCGCCTGGTTAAACAAATTGCCACGGCCACCGGTGCGCAGCCGGGGGGCGAACTTTACCCGGAGGCGCTGTCGGCCAAAGGCGGCGTGGCGGATACCTACGTTAAGGCGTTTCGCCATAACGTAAATACCCTCGCCAGGAGCATGAAGTAACCTTTTCTTAGCCGGTGCATTCGCATCGGCTTTTTTCTGAACCCCCCTCGTAAAACATGATCCTCATCTCCATATCTGACGAGAAAGTGCTATCTTGTGCTGCACGTTTTTCTGATGCCCGGAGCGAGAATGACTGACCATGAATTGATGCAGCTTAGCGAAGTCGTAGGACTGGCGCTTAAGCAACGTGGCGCGACTATTACGACTGCCGAATCCTGTACCGGCGGCTGGGTTGCTAAAGCCATTACCGATATTGCAGGCAGTTCCGCCTGGTTTGAACGCGGCTTTGTGACCTACAGTAACGAAGCTAAAGCGCAAATGATTGGCGTGCATGAATCCACGCTTGAACAGCATGGCGCGGTCAGCGAACCGGTGGTGATTGAGATGGCAATTGGTGCGCTAAAAGCGGCGCGTGCAGATTATGCCATCTCTATTAGCGGTATCGCCGGCCCGGACGGCGGCAGTGACGTGAAGCCTGTCGGCACCGTCTGGTTTGGTTTTGCCACCTCTAAAGGTGAAGGGATCACGCGTCGCGAGTGCTTTAGCGGCGATCGTGAAAGCGTGCGTCGTCAGGCCACCGTTTATGCGTTAAAAACGCTCTGGCAACAATTTCTACAAAACACTTGATACTGTATGACCATACAGTATAATTGCACCAACAGAACAGAAATCCACGGTGAAGCACAGTCGCTTCTCCCGGCATGACAGGAGTAATAATGGCTATCGACGAAAACAAACAGAAAGCGTTGGCGGCAGCACTGGGCCAGATCGAAAAGCAATTCGGTAAAGGCTCCATCATGCGCCTGGGTGAAGACCGTACCATGGATGTGGAAACGATCTCCACCGGTTCGCTTTCTCTGGATATCGCGCTGGGCGCGGGCGGCCTGCCAATGGGCCGTATCGTAGAGATCTACGGGCCAGAATCCTCCGGTAAAACCACCCTGACGCTGCAGGTGATTGCCGCGGCGCAGCGCGAAGGTAAAACCTGTGCCTTTATCGATGCCGAGCACGCGCTGGACCCTGTTTATGCTCGTAAGCTGGGCGTGGATATCGATAACCTGCTGTGTTCTCAGCCAGATACAGGTGAACAGGCTCTGGAGATTTGTGACGCGCTGGCGCGTTCCGGTGCGGTTGACGTTATCGTGGTCGACTCCGTTGCTGCGCTGACGCCAAAAGCGGAAATCGAAGGCGAAATCGGCGACTCTCACATGGGCCTCGCGGCACGTATGATGAGCCAGGCAATGCGTAAGCTGGCCGGTAACCTGAAGCAGTCCAATACGCTGCTGATCTTCATCAACCAGATCCGTATGAAAATTGGCGTAATGTTCGGTAACCCGGAAACCACCACCGGTGGTAACGCGCTGAAATTCTATGCTTCTGTCCGTCTGGATATCCGCCGTATCGGCGCGGTGAAAGAGGGTGAGAACGTAGTGGGGAGTGAAACCCGCGTGAAGGTCGTGAAGAACAAGATCGCCGCGCCGTTCAAACAGGCTGAATTCCAGATCCTCTACGGTGAAGGTATCAACTTCTTCGGCGAACTGGTTGACCTGGGCGTGAAAGAGAAGCTGATCGAAAAAGCGGGCGCATGGTACAGCTACAACGGCGATAAAATTGGTCAGGGTAAAGCGAATGCGATCTCCTGGCTGAAAGAGAACCCGGCTGCAGCGAAAGAGATCGAGAAGAAAGTGCGTGAGCTTCTGCTGAACAACCAGGACTCTAAACCTGATTTTGTGGTTGATGGTGCGGATGCTGAAGAAACTAACGAAGACTTTTAAGGCTTTCGTTTAAAAATGAAGGGCTGCTGATGCGGCCCTTTTTGCATTTCTGAACCAGCAGGTTTTTTATGAGCGAATCCACAACGCGTCGACCCGCTTATGCGCGATTACTAGACCGCGCGGTGCGGATCCTTGCCGTGCGTGACCACAGTGAACAAGAGCTGCGGCGTAAACTGTCGGCCCCGGTGATGAGTAAAAATGGGCCGGAAGAGATTGATGCCACCGCGGAAGATTATGACCGGGTGATTGCCTGGTGCTATGAGCATCACTACCTGGATGACGACCGTTTTGCTTCCCGGTTCCTGGCCAGCCGTGGCCGCAAGGGATACGGTCCGGCGCGTATCCGTCAGGAGCTGAACCAGAAGGGCGTTGCCCGTGAGTCCATCGAAAAAGCGATGCGCGACTGTGACACCGACTGGTGTGCGCTGGCAAAAGAGCAGGCGATTCGTAAATACGGTGAACCGCTGCCGCGTGAATTTTCAGAAAAAGTCAAAATCCAGCGCTTTTTGCTCTACCGCGGCTTTCTGATGGAAGATATTCAGGATATCTGGCGTAATTTTGCCGATTGAACGCATGCGGGATTTTACTTCCCACCAAAGAAAACTTATCTTATTCCCACTTTTTCCAGTAGCAGGTCTGTCCAGGGGTTTACCGATACCGGCTTGCTACGACATTTCGTTAGCTTGATTTCAGGATAATTATGAGCAAGAGCACCGCTGAGATCCGTCAGGCGTTTCTCGATTTTTTCCATAGTAAGGGACACCAGGTTGTTGCCAGCAGCTCCCTGGTACCGAACAACGACCCAACTCTGCTGTTTACCAACGCCGGGATGAACCAGTTCAAGGATGTGTTCCTTGGTCTCGACAAGCGTAATTATTCCCGCGCCACAACCTCACAGCGTTGCGTGCGTGCGGGCGGTAAACACAACGACCTGGAAAACGTCGGTTACACCGCGCGCCACCATACCTTCTTCGAAATGCTGGGTAACTTCAGCTTCGGCGACTATTTCAAACATGATGCTATTCAATACGCGTGGGAACTGCTGACCGGTGAAAACTGGTTCAACCTGCCGAAAGAGCGTCTGTGGGTTACCGTCTATGAAACCGATGACGAGGCCTACGAAATCTGGGAAAAAGAAGTCGGTATCCCGCGCGAACGTATTATTCGCATCGGTGACAACAAAGGCGCACCGTACGCGTCTGACAACTTCTGGCAGATGGGTGATACCGGCCCTTGCGGTCCATGCACCGAGATCTTCTACGATCACGGCGACCACATCTGGGGTGGCCCTCCAGGCAGCCCGGAAGAAGACGGCGATCGCTACATTGAGATCTGGAACATCGTCTTCATGCAGTTCAACCGTCAGGCCGACGGCACCATGGAGCCGCTGCCAAAACCGTCCGTTGATACCGGTATGGGCCTGGAGCGTATTGCGGCTGTTCTGCAGCACGTTAACTCCAACTACGAAATTGATCTGTTCAGCACCCTGATCAAAGCCGTTGCAGAAGTGACTGGCGCGACCGATCTGAACAACAAATCACTGCGCGTAATCGCAGACCATATCCGTTCCTGTGCGTTCCTGATTGCTGACGGTGTTATTCCGTCGAATGAAAACCGTGGCTATGTGCTGCGTCGTATCATTCGTCGTGCTATCCGTCACGGCAACATGCTGGGCGCGAAGGACACCTTCTTCTATAAGCTCGTTGGGCCACTGGTTGGCGTAATGGGTTCAGCGGGTGATGAGCTGAAACGCCAGCAGGCGCAGGTTGAGCAAGTACTGAAAACTGAAGAAGAGCAGTTTGCCCGTACGCTGGAGCGTGGTCTGGCGCTGCTGGATGAAGAACTCGCTAAGCTTAAGGGCGACACGCTGGATGGCGAAACCGCCTTCCGCCTGTACGACACTTACGGCTTCCCGGTTGACCTGACGGCGGACGTTTGCCGTGAGCGCAACATCAAAGTGGACGAAGCGGGCTTCGAAGCAGCGATGGAAGAGCAGCGTCGTCGTGCGCGTGAGTCCAGCGGTTTTGGCGCAGACTACAACGCGATGATCCGCGTGGATAGCGCGTCTGAATTCAAAGGTTATGAAGCGCTGGAACTGACTGGCAAAGTGACCGCCCTGTTTGTTGACGGCAAAGCCGTAGACAGTATTAGTGCAGGTCAGGATGCAGTTGTCATTCTGGATAAAACCCCGTTCTATGCGGAATCCGGTGGTCAGGTTGGCGATAAAGGCGAACTGAAAGGCAACGGTTTCAGCTTCAGTGTGAACGACACTCAGAAATACGGCCAGGCGATTGGTCATCTGGGTAAACTGGTTTCAGGCTCCCTGAAAGTGGGCGAGGGCGTTCAGGCTAATGTTGACGAAGCGCGCCGCGCACGCATCCGTCTGAACCACTCGGCAACGCATCTGATGCACGCTGCACTGCGTGAGGTTCTGGGAACGCATGTTGCACAGAAAGGTTCTCTGGTTAACGACAAAGTGCTGCGTTTCGACTTCTCGCATTTTGAAGCGATGAAACCGTCTGAGATCCGTGCGGTGGAAGATCTGGTGAACGCGCAAATCCGTCGTAACCTGCCAATCGAAACCCACATTATGGATCTCGACGCGGCGAAGAAAAAAGGTGCGATGGCCCTGTTTGGTGAGAAATATGACGACCGTGTTCGCGTATTGAGCATGGGCGACTTCTCTACCGAGCTGTGCGGTGGTACACACGCATCGCGTACCGGTGATATCGGTCTGTTCCGCATCGTTTCTGAATCCGGTACGGCGGCAGGTGTGCGTCGTATTGAAGCGGTGACCGGTGAAGGCGCGATTGCCAGCCTGCATGCGCAGAGCGACCAGTTGCACGATATCGCGCAGCTGTTGAAAGGCGATACCCAGAATCTGGGCGAGAAAGTGCGTGTTGCGCTGGATCGTACTCGCCAACTGGAAAAAGAGCTGCAGCAGCTGAAAGAGCAGGCTGCGGCGCAGGAGAGTGCAAACCTCTCCAGCAAAGCTGTAGACATTAAGGGCGTCAAACTGCTTGTCAGCGATCTGGCAGGTGTAGAGCCTAAGATGCTGCGTACCATGGTCGACGATCTCAAGAACCAGCTTGGTTCGACGGTTATCGTACTGGCGACGGTAGCAGAAGGTAAGGTTTCTCTGATTGCGGGCGTCTCTAAGGATGTGACCGACCGCGTTAAAGCAGGGGAACTGATTGGCATGGTTGCCCAGCAGGTGGGTGGCAAAGGTGGCGGTCGTCCGGACATGGCGCAAGCCGGTGGTACGGATGCGGCGGCACTTCCTGCGGCATTGGCCAGCGTTGAAAGCTGGGTAAGCGCGAAACTGTAATAACTACAAAGCACAAACAGACGCCATAGCGGTAACGTTATGGCGTCTTGTTCACTGCACTATCGATAACGATAAAGTCAGGTTGAGTTTGTGTATATCGGCTAAACTTACGTTTAACAGAATGTGATGCCGTGACTGCTTACACTTTACGTGTTTGTCATCGCTTACTTTTTGGCGTTATATGATGGATAATGCCGGGATACAAGAGACCCGACTCTTTTAATCTTTCAAGGAGCAAAGAATGCTGATTCTGACTCGTCGAGTTGGTGAGACCCTCATGATTGGGGATGAGGTCACCGTGACAGTTTTAGGGGTAAAGGGTAACCAGGTACGTATTGGTGTTAACGCTCCTAAAGAAGTATCTGTCCACCGTGAAGAGATCTACCAGCGTATCCAGGCTGAAAAATCCCAGCAGTCCAGTTACTGATATTGTCGCGTCTCGCTGTCGGGCGAGACGCAACCCCTCCTGTTATTTTTCCTGCTTAAAGTTACCGTTCGATTTCAATCGCTCTGTTTTTAACCACTCTCGCCAGCTTATCTCGTCCAAACCACACGCTTCTCTTCATAGATTTCTGTGAGGATACCTGCAAAATCCGCTTATAAAACACTCTCTTTGCGGCTTTTACATGCGAATTGTCTGTGATTTGTGCAAACGATAAAAGCTTTTGGAAAATTGTTTGACTTATAAGTCCCAGAAAGTAATATATGCGCCACGCAGCGACGAGAAGCTCTTAACGAGTGGCTCGAAGCACTCGAAAGAGGCGTTGTGTGGTGAGGTGGCCGAGAGGCTGAAGGCGCTCCCCTGCTAAGGGAGTATGCGGTCAAAAGCTGCATCCGGGGTTCGAATCCCCGCCTCACCGCCAATTTGCATCCGTAGCTCAGCTGGATAGAGAGTACTCGGCTACGAACCGAGCGGTCGGAGGTTCGAATCCTCCCGGATGCACCATTTACTATTTCTGAAAGCAGTACCCTGATGCATCCGTAGCTCAGCTGGATAGAGTACTCGGCTACGAACCGAGCGGTCGGAGGTTCGAATCCTCCCGGATGCACCATATTCTCCGAGATAACAGCGATACTGTTGTTACAAGGTCTGCGAGTTAATCGCAAGCACCAGGGAGGATAACGTTGCTTTAGCAACGGCCCGAAGGGCGAGGCGCAGCCGAGTAATCCTCCCGGATGCACCATTTACTGTTTCTAAAAGCATTTCCCCGATGCATCCGTAGCTCAGCTGGATAGAGTACTCGGCTACGAACCGGGCGGTCGGAGGTTCGAATCCTCCCGGATGCACCATCTTCTCCTGGTTTGTTTATTCCTTCGACGTTCCGTCAGCAATCACACTCTCTGTCAGCGACAAAAACGCCCGTTTACGATAAAGTAACCCTTTGTTAATCGGTTAGCGAGAGCATGATGTACGCACAGTATGACGGTTTGATCTTCGATATGGATGGCACGCTTCTGGATACCGAACCCACGCATCGCCAGGCCTGGACGGACGTTCTTGGACGTTACGGTATGCGCTTCGATCTCCAGGCGATGATAGCCCTCAACGGATCTCCTACCTGGCGTATCGCACAGGCCGTGATTGAACTTAATCAGGCCGATCTCGATCCGCACCAGCTCGCGCGTGAAAAAACCGATGCAGTCAAAGCTATCCTGCTGGATACCGTGCGTCCTCTGCCGCTTATTGACGTGGTAAAAGAGTGGCACGGACGTCGCCCGATGTCGGTCGGCACGGGCAGCGAAAGCGCCATCGCCGAAGCGCTGCTCAATCATCTTGGCCTGCGCCACTATTTTTCTGCTGTGGTTGCCGCCGACCATGTTAACAATCACAAACCCGCACCGGACACCTTCCTGCTTTGTGCAGAACGAATGGGTGTGCCGGCGGCAAAATGCGTTGTCTTTGAAGATGCCGACTTTGGCATTCAGGCCGCGCGTGCTGCCGGAATGGATGCGGTGGATGTTCGCTTACTGTGAGTGACGCGCTGTCACTTTTATCATTATTCGCCAGCAGTTTTTTAAGTGCTACGCTCTTACCGGGTAATTCGGAAGTGGTGCTGGTGGCGATGCTGTTGTCTGGCGTGAGTCAGCCCTGGTTGCTTGTGTTAATAGCAACAATGGGTAATAGCCTTGGAGGGCTGACTAACGTTATTCTTGGGCGTTTCTTTCCGCTGCGTGAAAAATCGCGCTGGCAGGAAAAGGCAGTCGGCTGGCTAAAACGCTATGGCGCTGCCACGCTGTTATTAAGCTGGATGCCTGTAATAGGCGATTTACTGTGTCTGCTGGCGGGATGGATGCGCATCTCCTGGGGGCCGGTGCTCTTTTTTTTGTGCCTTGGCAAGGCGTTGCGCTATGTTCTTGTGGCGTGGGCAACACTACAGGGTATGACGTGGTGGCACTAATTGGTGGAATGAATACGCGACCTTCAATCGTCAACCATTACAATTATGCTGAGTAACATTACTTTGACAGGCGGGAGGTCAATTTGATCCCGGACGTATCACAGGCGCTGGCCTGGCTGGAAAACCACCCTCAGGCACTGAAGGGTATTCAGCGTGGCCTTGAGCGTGAAACGCTGCGCGTAAACGCGGATGGTAGCTTAGCGACGACGGGTCACCCGAAGACGTTAGGCTCGGCGCTGACACATAAATGGATCACTACCGATTTCGCTGAAGCACTGCTGGAGTTTATCACTCCGGTGGACGGTGATATTGATCATATGCTGACGATCTTGCGCGACATCCATCGCTACACCGCCCGAAATATGGGCGATGAGCGTATGTGGCCGCTCAGCATGCCCTGCTATATCGAGCAGGGGCAGGAGATTGAACTGGCGCAATACGGCACGTCGAATATCGGTCGACTGAAAACGCTGTATCGCGAGGGGCTGAAAAACCGCTACGGCGCGTTGATGCAGACGATCTCAGGCGTACATTACAACTTCTCTTTGCCGATGGCTTTCTGGCAGGCGAAATGCGGTGAAACGGATAAGGACGCGATCTCCGCGGGTTACTTCCGCCTGATCCGCAACTATTACCGTTTTGGCTGGGTTATTCCTTACCTGTTTGGTGCGTCTCCGGCTATATGCTCCTCGTTCCTGCAGGGGAAACCGACGACGCTGCCGTTCGAGAAGACCGCGTGCGGAATGTACTACCTGCCGTATGCCACCTCGCTGCGTCTGAGCGACCTTGGCTATACCAATAAATCGCAAAGCAATCTCGGTATTACGTTTAACGAATTGCACGAATATGTGGCAGGATTGAAGCGGGCGATCAAAACCCCGTCGGAAGAGTACGAGAAAATCGGCCTCGAAAAAGACGGCAAACGTCTGCAAATCAACAGCAATGTGCTGCAGATTGAAAACGAACTGTACGCACCGATTCGTCCGAAGCGCGTGACGCGCAGCGGTGAAACCCCGTCGGATGCGCTGCAGCGCGGCGGGATCGAATACATTGAAGTGCGCTCACTGGATATCAACCCGTTCTCACCGGTCGGTGTTGATGAGCAGCAGGTTCGCTTCCTGGATCTGTTTATGGTCTGGTGTGTGCTGGCCGATGCGCCGGAAATGAGTTCAGACGAACTGCTCTGTACCCGCACTAACTGGAACCGCGTGATCCTGGAAGGGCGCAAACCGGGCCTGACGCTGGGTATCGGCTGTGAAACGGCGCAGTTCCCGCTGCCGAAAGTGGGTAAAGATCTCTTCCGCGACCTGAAGCGCGTTGCCCAGACAATGGACAGCCTTTACGGTGGCGAAGCGTATCAACAGGTCTGCGACCAGTTAGTGGAATGCTTTGATAACCCGGAACTGACATTCTCGGCGCGTATTCTGCGTTCTATGATTGATCAGGGCATCGGCGGAACAGGGCGTGCACTCTCCGCGGAGTACCGTGAAATGCTGATGCAGGAGCCTTTAGAGATCCTGAGCGAAGCGGATTTTGCGGCGGAGCGCGATGCGTCTGTCGTACGTCAGAAAGAGGTCGAAGCGGCGGATACGGAGTCGTTTGAGGCGTTTCTGGCGAAGCAGGCTTAAGCAGAAAAGAAAAAGGCCACATCGCTGTGGCCAAAATATACATCTCTGAATTCAGGGATGATGATAACAAATGCGCGTCTTTCATATACTCAGACGTGCATTCTGTAGAAGAGTTCAGTTTATTTTAAAAAAAATCACTATCGGAGGTGACGTATGCCGTTATTAGATAGCTTTACTGTCGACCATACCCGTATGGAAGCACCTGCAGTCCGCGTGGCGAAGACCATGAACACCCCGCACGGCGACACGATCACCGTTTTCGATCTGCGCTTCTGCGTGCCGAATAAAGAAGTGATGCCGGAGAAAGGCATTCATACGCTGGAACACCTGTTTGCTGGTTTTATGCGTGACCACCTGAACGGTAACGGCGTGGAGATTATCGATATTTCTCCGATGGGCTGCCGTACCGGTTTTTACATGAGCCTGATCGGCCAGCCTGAAGAGAAGCGTGTTGCTGATGCCTGGAAAGCGGCCATGCAGGACGTGCTGAAGGTAAAAGAGCAGAACCAGATCCCCGAGCTGAACGTCTACCAGTGCGGCACATACCAGATGCACTCTCTGGAAGAAGCCCAGGAGATCGCGCGTCACATCATCGAGCGTGATGTTCGCGTCAACAGCAACGAAGAGCTGGCCCTGCCAAAAGAAAAACTGCAGGAACTGCACATCTAGTGCACCTTTTCCCTCTCCCGACGGGCTGAGGGTTCCCCAGTAATTTTTTAACCATAAGCGATAACGCTGCTCTCAGAATGACTGAGAACATTCAGCGATGCCCTGGTCCGGCTGTAAATCGCTGAGGCGTTTCCTGCAGGCCGGGGCGAGGCGCATGGATGCGCCGAGAGGGCGGCTTTACAGGGACGTTACATCCGCCCGTCCCCGATAAGCCGGAAGGAATAAGCCGAAGACAAAATTGCCGGGAGCAATTTTGGACAGCGCTTGCGCTGGCCCCAAAGGGGTGAGCCCCAGGGATGGGGCGAACAATCCGCGGAGCGGCGATTTACCGCCGGGAGCCCGGGTCGCCAGGGTGGTGGCGACTGAGCCACCCTGGCACGTTCACAAGTCATGCCGTTACAGAGTAGCAAGGAACATAAAGTGAACGGAATGACCTCCACAGCCGTATGTTCCCCCTCACCCCCGCCCTCTCCCAAAGGGAGAGGGGGCCGTCTGTGCAGGCATTATTTATGGGGATCCCTCAGCCCGGCGGGAGAGGGCACAGCCCGCAGCGGAGTTTAGCGGCTAAAATGTCGGGTAATGGCGCCCTTCCCCGAAGCCGTAAGCACCACTTCCCGATACCCCGCTACCCGCTGGATCCAGCCCTTGCTTTCCAGATGCATGAGCAGCGCCGCACCGGCTTCACCGCCCAGATGAAACCGCCGCTCGCTCCAGTCCAGACAGGCGCAACAGGCCTTTCGCCGGGGATGGGTGCTTAACGGGATACCGAGTTTTAGAAACTGCTCCCGGCCATACAGCGTCAATGCTGAACCGTCTGGCTCCAGCCAACTTTCGGCCTGCATGAAATCGTAGATCTGCACCGCCACCGCGCCCGCCAGATGGTCGTAGCAGGTGCGGGCTTCACGCAGGGCTTTTGGCGCGCTGGTTTCCGGCGGAGAAATGCGGTGCCACGACAGCCCCATCATCTGCTCCACCAGCTCCGCTACGTCATGCCCTGCCAGGCGATAATAGCGATGGCGCCCCTGCGACAGGCAGGTAATGAGCTTTCCGTCCAGCAGTCGCGCAAGGTGCCCGCTGGCGGTAGACGGCGCCACATCCGCCGCCGCACTCAGCTCGGTGGCCGTCCACGCCCGCCCGTCCATCAGCGCACAAAGCATTTTCACGCGCGACGGATCGGCCATTGCGGCTGCTACTGCGGCAATGGCCTGCTCCAGCGCTGCGCTGTTATCTGGCGGTAAGCTCGTCTTTAACATAGGTTGCCCAGGGTTCGGTGATTGCTGCGGCCAGCTTATCATTATCCGTCAGCAGAATGAGGTGATTCGCGTGGTCGCTGTACTGGGTAAGAATAGACACCCCGCGAGCCGCCAGTGCAGCAGCTATCTCCCCCAGTTCGCCGGGGCGTTCCTGCCGCAGTTTTCTGATGATGGGCCGACGAACCGCTTTCAGGTTAAATCCGGCCTCAAGCAGAACATGGCGGGCTTTTTCGCCGTCTTCCACCAGAAAATGTGCCTCAACGCCGAATACACCACCGCCTTCCAGCCCAATCCCCTTACTGCCCAACAGCTGACCAAAGCGTGCCAGTTCACCCGGCGTATCGTTAAAAATCACATGAACATCATACATCCGCGTGCCCTCCGTTTTCGGTGCTGTATTCCCGCACCAGCTGTGCCACCCGAATGCGGTAGTACGTAAAAATCGACTCCCGCCCCTCGGCCTGCGCGGCCTGATGAAAAACGTTCTGCTTCCAGTTGCGGATAGCCTCTTCGTCCCGCCACCAGGAGAGCGAGAGAATTTTGCCGTCGGTGGTCAGGCTCTGGAAACGTTCGATATCGATAAAACCGTCAATATCCGCCAGCAGGGGTTTAAGTTCGGCCGCGAGCTGCAGGTAGCGCGCCTGATGCGCCGGCGCGGCTTTGGCTTCGAAAATGACTGCGATCATGAAGGTCTCTCCGTTGTGATGGTGTGAAGAGAATGCAGGACAGATGACAAGGATGCTTCGGTATGGAGCGAAGTGTTGTGCCGGATGGCGCTGCGCTTATCCGGCCTACGGTTTTTGTAGGCCCGGTAAGCGTAGCGCCACCGGGCAGGGTTTAACCCACAATCGACTTCGGCTCCATAAACGCCCCAATTCCCCATTCGCCCATCTCGCGTCCCACGCCGGAGTGTTTAAACCCGCCAAACGGGGCTTTTGGCTCATGCGCGAGGGTGTTTACCAGCACGCGCCCGGAAACAATCTGCTGCGCCACGCGACGCGCACGCCCGGTGTCACGCCCCAGCACCATCGCGCTCAGGCCGTACTCGGTATCGTTGGCAATCGCGACAGCCTCCGCCTCGTCCTGATAAGGAATAATGCACAGCACCGGGCCAAAAATTTCCTCACGCGCGATGGTCATCTGGTTGTTCACATCAGTAAACAGCGTCGGGCGCACAAACCAACCGTCCCGCGTCCCGTCCGGTCGCCCTTCGCCGCCCGCCAGCAGTCGCGCGCCTTCGTCGAGCCCTTTGCGAATATGTCCCTGCACCCGCAGCCACTGCTTTTCGCTGACCATCGGGCCAATCTCTGTCGCGCTTTCGCGCGGGTCGCCGGATTTCACCGCCGCCACCGCCTGCGCCAGGGCGATTTCCATCTCGGCCTTGCGCGACTGCGGCACCAGAATACGCGTGCCGGCCACGCACGCCTGACCGCTGTTCATAAACCCGGCCTGAATCACCAGCGGGATCGCCCTTGCAAGATCGACATCATCCAGCAAAATCGTCGGCGATTTACCGCCTAACTCCAGCGTGACGCGCTTAAAACCCTCCGCTGCGTTACGCAGGATCGCTTTGCCGGTATTCGTCGACCCCGTAAACGAGATTTTTGCCACGTCCGGGTGGCGGCTAATGGTCTCCCCCACCGTCTCGCCGCGCCCGGTGATGATATTAAACACGCCCGCTGGCAATGCGGCATCACGCAGCGCCTCGGTAATAATCTGCGTTTGCAGGGCGCTCATTTCACTGGGTTTGATCACCGCCGTGCAGCCCGCCGCGAGCGCCGCCGCCAGTTTGCCGCAGATAAACCCCGCATCGCTGTTCCACGGCGTGATCAGGCCCGCTACGCCTAGCGGCGTCATCTGCACCGATGCCGCCCCCGCTGAAAATGAAAATTCAAACGCCTCCAGGGCCTCAATCGCCTGGGCAATGACATCGGCCGGATAACTGGCCATCCACGCCGAACGTGCGGCCGGTGCGCCGTACTCTTCGATTATCGCCTCCAGCAGCTGATCATGACGGGCGGCAACAGCGGCATGCATATGTGTTAACGCAGCAATCCGTTCCTGTTTTGTGGTTTGCGACCACGCCGGAAACGCCGCTTTGGCGGCCGCAATGGCGCGTTCAGCGTCGACCTCATCTGCCAGACGCACCTGCCCTATGACCTGTGCCGTCGCCGGGTTGTATAAATCAAAACGCTCGGTGCCGTGCGGGGTAACAAATTCGCCGTTGATAAAAATCTGTTCGATGTGGTGCATATAAACCTCCTCAGGCTGTGTGGACACAGTCTGGCACGACTACTCCGTTGCGATAATCCACGCTATGCTACAAGGGTTGTTTCGATTTTCAGGATAATCTATGCATCGTTCAGGTTTGACAGAGCTGGAAGTGGTGATGGCGGTGGTACGACGCGGCAGCTTTCGCGGTGCCGCCCAGGAGCTGGGCATGTCTGCCACGGCGGTGAGTAACGCCATCGCCGGGCTGGAGAGCCGCCTCGAGACGCGTCTTTTTAACCGCACTACCCGCAGCGTGGCGCTCACCGACGCCGGGCAGCGTTATGTGGCGCGCATCGGTCCGGCGCTGCAGGAAATTCGTCAGGCCGGGGAAGAGATCCACAGCGACACCGGCGAACCCGCAGGCACCCTGCGCCTGAACGTGCCGAACAATATTGGCTCCCTGTTTCTGGACCAGCTGCTGATCGACTTTATGATCCGCTATCCGAAAATGCGTGTTGAAACGGTGAGCGAGGCGCGAATGATCGATATCGTCGCCGAAGGCTACGACGCCGGGATCCGCCTTGAAGAAGCGGTGCCGCAGGATATGATCGCCGTACCGCTGACCGGAGAGATCCGCCAGCTCGTGACCGCCACACCGGACTATTTTGCCCGCCACGGTATCCCGCAAACGCCGGAGGATCTGCTGTTGCATCAGGGGATCGGGATGCGCATGGCCCACGGGGGGATCTACCGCTGGGAGCTGGCCCGTCGGGGAGTGCAGTATGCGCTGGCCGTGCCGCCGCGTTTTGCGACATCCGATCTTTTTGCCTCGATCCGCGCGGTCAAAGCAGGGCTGGGGATTGGCTTTTTGCCGGAACTCTATATCCGTGACGAGCTGAAAAGCGGGGAACTGGTGAGCGTGTTAAACGACTGGACGCAGCCGTTTGCCGGGCTGCGTCTTTACTATCCAGGCCATCGCCACGTCCCGCCGGGGTTGCGGGCGCTGGTGGCGATGATCCGCGAGCGCGGGATTATTCCAGGTTAGCCTTGTTCAGTCCGTAAGCTGCGTCCAGCGAGCCGGGGGCCATGCGCGAGGTAATGCCTAAACGGTTCCAGGCGTTGATCGCCACGATGGCGAAGTTCAGCTCTGAAATCTCCACGTCAGAAAAGTGTTCCGCCACGCTACGGTACAGCGCGTCGCTCACCCCGTGAACGCCAATCTGGGTCAACGCTTCGGCGAAGGCCAGCGCCGCTTTCTCGCGAGCGCTGAACAGCGGAGATTCGCGCCAGGCCGCCAGGTGGTAAAGGCGCAGTTCGCGCTCCCCGGCAATTTTGGCCTCTTTGGAGTGCATATCCAGACAGAAGGTACAGCCGTTCAGCTGGGAAACGCGAATGTCGATCAGGTGCTTCAGCGCCGGGTCGATGGAGGTTTTCGCCACTTCCATGCTCAGGGCGGACAGCGCGTTGGCAAGGGCTGGAGTGACTTTATGGTGGTTTACGCGAGTGCTCATTGTCTTTCCTCTTATTTACACGGTATGTGTCATGCGATGAGGACAATCTACGCGGGTCATGACATAGTAAAAAGATACAAAAAACATAAAATGAGGTAGGACATGAAGCCGGGCTATCACGACATTTACACCCGCTATCGCGACAACATTACGCGCGGCGTGCTGAAGCCTGGCGATAAGGTGCCCGCCATTCGCGTACTGGCCGAAGAGCTCAAGGTAGCGCGCAAAACCGTCGAAACGGCGTATGCCATTTTAATCGGCGAAGGGTACCTGGTGAGCCAGGGCGCGCGCGGCACGCGGGTCAATCCCGATCTCTTGCTGCCCGCGACGCCGGCTCCAGCGGATCACACCACCGGTACACTCCCGGCATCGCTTATCAGCCAGCGTGAACGAGCGGGTTTTCTGCGCCCCGGCATTCCCTCCCTCGACAGCTTCCCCTATAAAAAATGGTTACTGCTGGCAGGCCAGGCGACGCGCTCGATGCGCCCGGAAGAGATGCTCAACCCGCCGGTGCTGGGCTGGTATCCCCTGCGCCAGGCCATCGCCCGCTATCTGAATATCTCCCGCGGGCTCTCGTGTACCGCCGAACAGGTGCTGATCACCAGCGGCTACAGCGGCAGCCTGCGCCTGATCCTCGATACGCTCGCCAGCCGCAGCGACAAAGTGGTGTTTGAAGATCCGGGCTATTTTATGGGCCAGCAGCTGCTTAAGCGGATTGTGCCACGTCTGCACACCGTGCCGGTCGATCGCTGCGGCGTCGACACGGAGTATCTGTTGCATCATCACCGCGACGCCCGTTTTGCTATCGTGACGCCCTCTCACCAGAGCCCACTGGCGGTAACGCTCTCTCTGCCGCGTAAACAGCAGCTTCTCGACTGGGCGAGCCAGAACGGGGCGTGGATTATTGAAGATGATTACGACGGAGAATTTCACTATACCCGCAAGGTGCTGCCGTCGCTGAAAAGCCTCGATCGCCATGATCGGGTGATCTTTATGGGCACTTTCAGTAAAACCATTATGCCCTCCTTACGCATGGGCTACATCGTGATGCCCGCCAGCACGGTTGAGGCATTTACCGACTGTGCGGACATCGTCGCCAGCGGCCAGCCGGTATTGACGCAAAAAATCCTCACCACCTTTCTCAACGAGGGCCATTTTTTCCGTCATCTCAAGAAGATGCGCGCCCTGTACCAGACCCGCCGGGAGTGGATGATTGCCGCCCTGCGTGAGGTATATGGCGATCTGTTTTTCACCGAGCAGAACGACGGCGGAATGCATATCGTGGCGTTTCTGGCGAAAGGCAGCAACGATCGGGAGGTGGCGTGCTGCTGGCAAGCGCAGCAGCTGCAGGTGAATGCCCTTTCAGAGTGGTATCGCGGGTCGGGCAAACGTTACGGGCTGGTGATGGGCTATAACAACGTGCGGTCATATCAGGAGGCGGTGGATTTGCTGGAAAGACCGAAGCGGCAGACGCTTGCGCTGTTGAGCTAAACATCGCCCGGTGGCGCTACGCTTACCGGGCCTACGGGATCGAGTAGGCCGGGTAAGGCGCAGCCGCCACCCGGCGGCGACGTGTCTCACACATCATACCGCGACAATCCAACGTCCTTGAGCTGCTCGTCGCTCATCTGGCTCAGAATGCGGCGGGTACGGTTGACGCGATACCAGTTACGCAGCGTTTTCGCTACCCACACAAACGCGATAAACGGACGTTTTGAACGATTTTCGTAGAATTCCATGATGCTCTCCTCACCGTGTCAGTGGGGCTATGATCGTGGAAAACGGCTTTAGCAATACAGACTCAAAAACAACTTTTGTTTAACATACAGATCCGCTAAAACGGTATCTGCATGCCGTTTTTTGCGGCAATCTGTACTGGTTTTGTAATCTGTATGGTGACAACAAAGGATACAGCATGACGCGCTACCAACATCTGGCCAATCTACTGGCAGAACGCATTGAACAAGGGCTGTATCGCAGCGGTGAACGTCTGCCGTCGGTACGCGCGCTGAGCCAGGAGCACGGCGTGAGCATCAGCACCATACAGCAGGCCTATCAGATCCTCGAAAACCTGCAGCTCATCACTCCCCAGCCGCGTTCCGGCTATTTTGTGTCTAAGCGCAAGGCCCTGCCGCCGGTGCCGGCCATGACGCGCCCGGTGCAGCGCCCGGTGGACGTCACCCAGTGGGATGAGGTGATGATGCTGCTGGATGCCCGCGCCGACAAAGAGATGATCTCCTTTGGCGGCGGTTCGCCAGACGTTAACCAGCCGAGCCTGAAGCCCTTGTGGCGTGAGATGAGCCGCATCGCACAGCACAACCCCGCCGAAATGCTGAGCTATGACGTACTCGACGGGCGCCTTGAGCTGCGCGAGCAGATCGCCCGGCTGATGCTCGACGGGGGCTCCACCGTGGCGGCGAACGAGATTGTTATCACCAACGGCTGCCACGGCGCGCTCTCCATCGCCCTGCTGTCAGTCTGTAAACCAGGAGACATTGTGGCGGTCGAGTCGCCGTCGTTCCACGGCACCATGCAGATGCTGCGCGGGTTTGACATCAAGGCGATAGAAATTCCGACCGATTCGCAAACCGGGATCAGCATTGAGGCATTAGAGCTGGCGCTGGAGCAGTGGCCCATCAAAGCGGTCATCCTGGTGCCCAACTGCAATAATCCGCTTGGATTTATCATGCCGGAGTCGCGTAAGAAGCAGGTGCTGGCCCTGGCCCAGCGGCACGATATCGTGATCGTCGAGGATGATATCTACGGCGAGCTGGCGGCGGAATACCCGCGCCCGCGGACCATTCACTCCATGGATATTGATGGCCGCGTGATCCTCTGCAGTTCGTTTACCAAAACCGTGGCGCCAGGGTTACGCGTCGGCTGGATTGTGCCGGGACGCTACTACGACCGGGTGATGCACATGAAATACGCCGCGGGCGGGTTTAACGTGCCGGGCACGCAGATGGCGGTGGCGGCGTTTATCCGCGACGGCCATTATCATCGCCACGTGCGCCGTATGCGCCAGATTTATCAGCAGAATATGGAAACCTATACCTGCTGGGTACGGCAATATTTTCCGGCAGACATATGCGTGACGCGCCCGCAGGGCAGTTTTTTGCTGTGGGTGGAGCTACCGGAGAAGGTCGACATGGTCTGCGTCAGCAAGCAGCTGTGCCGCCTGAAGATCCAGGCGGCGGCCGGGTCGCTGTTTTCCGCCTCCGGGAAGTACCGCAACTGCCTGCGGATTAACGTGGCATTACCGCCGACGGATAAGCATCGCGAGGCATTGAAGAAGATGGGTGAAGCGATTGTGATTGCGATGGAGGAGGGCTAGTGCGGCCTGATGCCCTCACCCCGGCCCTCTCCCACAGGGAGAGGGAGAAAACCGCCGTTGTAGGCCCGGTAAGCGCAGCGCCACCGGGCAACAGGCCGCACTACTCGTCGAAGTACCAGTACCCCTGGTTAATCAGCCCGGTGAGCTCCTCGACAAACGCCGGGTTGTTCAGCGCATCGCCCAGCTCGGCCTGGCCCAGCTCAGTGTAGCGGCACAGCGCGTCCGCCGCCTTCGCGTCGACTGTCTCGAGCTGTTCACTGTTGATAAAGAAACTGCCGTTAATATTCAGCACGCGCAGGCCGCTCAGGCGAGACAATCTCTCACCGCCCTGCAGCGCGTCCAGCACCTCCTCGGGCGCATACGGCGGCTCGGCGGCGGCGATATCCAGCTCGTGACGCGGCGTGGAGACAAAGCTGCCGAACCATTTTGTGAAATCATCCGGCTTACCGATCATGTCGATCATCATCTGGCGAATGCGATCGAGCTCGTACTGCTCAATGCGCCCAGGGTGTTCGCGGCAGGTCAGATCCGGATCGCTGTAATGCTCCCCGCCCAGATCGTTTTCCAGCGCGTAATCGGCAAAGCTGCTGATCAGATCGCGGCCGTTTGGCCCCCGGAAACCCACAGAGTAGTTCAGCGCGGTTTCATGGGTGAAGCCGTCGTGCGGGAATCCAGGTGGAATGTAGAGAATATCGCCCGGCGCCAGATCTTCGTCGATGATCGGTTCAAACGGATCCACGTGCAGCAGCGCCGGATGTGGGCAGAACTGACGCATCGGCAGCTTGTCACCCACGCGCCAGCGACGGCTGCCCATCCCCTGAATGATGAACACATCGTACTGATCGATATGCGGGCCCACGCCGCCACCCGGCACGGAGAAGGAGATCATGAGATCATCCAGACGCCAGTCCGGCAGCACGCGGAACGGGCGCACCAGCTCCGCCGCCGGCATGTGCCAGTGGTTCACCGCCTGCGCCAGCAGCGACCAGCCGGTTTCACCCAGGCCGTCAAAGTGCTCAAACGGACCATTGCTGGCCTGCCATTTGCCGTTGAAATGGCTCACCAGGCGGCTATCGACCTCCGGCTCCATCGCCAGGCCTGCCAGCTCGTCCGGGGTAATCGGGTCGACAAAATTCGGGAAGGCATTTTTCAGCACAACGGGTTTTTTTTGCCAGTATTTCTCAAGAAATTCCGGCCAGTTCAGGTTCAGTTGATACGCCATGGATAGCACCAGTGAGAGGGGAAACAGGCGCGATTATAGGCAAGAAGGCAGAGGGGGAACTTGTCATGGGTCAAACCAGCACGCGTAGGTCGGGTAAGGCGTAGCCGCCACCCGACACGTACATGGTGTTAAAAACTTAATCCAGCTTCAGATCGTCATAATGGGTAATCAGTTTACCCACAATGCCGTAATCCAGCGCTTCGGCCGGAGACATCCAGAAGTTGCGGTCGGTGTCTTTTTTCACTTTTTCCAGCGGCTGGCCGGTGGCATCAGCGATCAGCTTGTTCACGCGGTCCAGCATGCGGATGATCTCGCGCGCTTCAATCTCAATATCCGTCGCCTGACCGCGCACGCCGCCCAGCGGCTGGTGGATCATAAAGTGGGTGTTTGGCAGCGAGTAGCGATGCTCTTTTTTCGCCGCCAAGAAGATGGTGATCCCGGCGCTCGCCACCCAGCCGGTACCGATCACGTGCACGTCCGGGCGGATGAACTTGATGAAGTCGTGAATGGTATCACCGGCTTCCACGTGACCGCCCTGGCTGTTGATGTACAGTTTGATCGGATCGTTGCTCACGCTTTGCAGCAGGATCAGCTGGGTGATGACTTTCTCTGCCAGCGCCTGGTTGATTTCACCGGAGATAACAATCGAGCGGGATTCCAGCAGCTTCTGCTGCAGTGCGCTCTGTGTCCCTTCCGCTTTATCCTTATCGCCGTCTTTCAGTGTGTAGTGCATTGTTATGTCCTCAGCATTTAGCGCTCAAAACCAGAGTGTAGCCTGTTTTACCCGTGAAAGTCCTCAGGCGCACACAATGCGAATGTCCTGGGCCGCAAACGCGTCGACAACGCCCTGTTCCAGCGCCTCTTCTACCACCAGCACATCAATGTCCTGACACGTCGCCACCACAAAGCGCGCCACGCCGGGAAGTTTGTCTGCCGTCAGGGCCACGATGGTCTGGTTGCTCTGGGCGATAACCGCCTTTTTGAATTCGCAGTCGGCAAAGTCAAAGCCGGTGAGCCCCATCTGCGGATCCATCGCGCAGCCGCCAATAAAGGCCTGATCGAAGATAATGCCCTGGATCTGACCCGCGGCCGTGGCGCCCACCGACCCGCCGGATGCCCGCTGGATCTGACCGCCGGTGATGATCACCTCGCACAGGGGATGGCGCAGCAGTTCCGTGGCGATGGCCGGGGAGTTGGTCACCACCGTGACGTTGAGATCCGCCGGGAGGGCTTTCGCCAGCGCCAGGTTTGTTGTTCCCGCGTCGATAAAAATGCACCCGCCCGCCTGAACCAGCGTTGCTTCTTTCTGCGCGATTGTGTGCTTTTCTGCACTTATTTTCTGCTCGCGGCTTAAAAAATTACCCGCATCCGGAAGCTGAAGCACCGCGCCGCCGTAGACCTTTTTGCAATACCCGTCTTTGCTAAGTTCATGTAAATCACGGCGAATCGTGTGCTCGGATACGTTCATCTGGCTCGCCAGCTCGGTACAGACCACCCTTCCGCTCTTCTGAAGGATCTGGCGGATCCGCGCTTGTCGCTGTTCAGGAAAAGCTGCATAATCGAGCATTGAAAGTCCTTTAATAATTCTAATCGAGTATCAATGCGCATAATGTTGCATAACCGCGCAACACAAACAACGAGGGTTACAATGAATATTGCACATGTCGCACTCTGGACCCGCAGCCTTAACGCCCAGGTTCAGTTCTGGGAAACGGTGTTTAATGGCCGCAGCAACGCACGCTACGTCAGTAAAAATCGTCCGGGTTTTGAATCCCATTTTATTACCCTTGACGAGGGGCCGACGATTGAGCTGATGACCATTCCGGACCTGCCCGACGCGCCCGCCCACCCGGAATTTATAGGCTGGGCGCATATCGCCATCAACGTCGGCGGAAAAGCACAGGTGGACAGCATGGCGGCACAGGCCAGGGCAAACGGCACGCTGCTTAGCGCCCCGCGGATGACCGGGGACGGCTTCTATGAAGCGGTAATTGCGGACCCGGACGGCAATCGCATTGAGCTTGTCGGTGCATAAAAACAGCGTTTCGTTCCTTCACCGCCCCTGCTCCGGCTCGCTATACTTCATATGGTTATCATATTGTTAAATGATAATGATATTTAATGTGTTAAGATGAAAGTCAGCATAAACAGTCTCTTACGTAACCAAAGGGACGGTTTGCATCCTCGACATTTAAATCAGCACCGGGGCGGTGAATGGAACACATTGTGTATGTGGTTGATGACGATGACGCCGTCAGGCAGTCCGTGACCGGGCTACTGGAATCGGCAGACCTGAACGCTATCGGCTTTTCATCGGCAGAAGCGTTTCTTCAGCACCGCTTCGAGGATCTGCCTTCGTGCGTGATCCTCGATATGCAAATGCCCACCATCTCCGGTTTTGAGGTGGCTGATGCCCTCAGGGACAGCGGGCGTGAGATCCCGATTATTTTCCTCACCGGCCACGGCACCATCCCGATGTCGGTTCGCGCCATCAAAGGCGGGGCCTACGAGTTTCTGACCAAACCGGTTGAATCCGCCGCGCTTATCGACGCCATTGAATCCGCACTCCGGCTGGCGGAAAACAACGCCGTGCGTAACAAAGAGCACTACGCCCTGAAGCAGCGCCATATGTCTCTTACCCCGCGCGAACATGAAGTGCTCCAGCTGGCGATAAGCGGCCTGCTGAACAAGCAGATCGCCGCCGAGCTTGGGGTGAGCGAAATCACGGTAAAAGTCCATCGCCGCCGCGTGATGGAGAAGATGCAGGTGCGCTCCGTGGCAGAGCTGGTCAGGGTCGTGGAACGCCTGAGCAAAAGTCTGCCAACGGAATAACCGTTACCCTTCCTGTGCCGCAAGCGGCAGCGCAAAGGCAAAGACGGTGCCGTGCGGCTCCCGGCGGCGCGCGCTCAGTTTCCCGCAGTGCCGCTCAATGATGCTGGCGCTGATGGTCAGCCCCATTCCCATACCCTGCGCTTTGGTGGAATAGAACGAGTCAAAAATCTTCTCCAGCCGCTCAGGCTCTATGCCGCTGCCGGTATCGGCTATCTCCACCAGCACTCTCCCTTCTGCATTGCTGGTGCTGATGGTGATGGTGCAAGAGCGATCTTTCACCTCGGCCATCGCCTCTACCGCGTTCATCACCAGGTTGAGCAGCACCTGCTGGATCTGCACGCTGTCGCCAGTGATAAAGCTATCCTGCGCCTGCAAAAGGTAATCGACGCTAATGTGTCGCTGCTCAAGCTCGCTGCGCGACAGCGCGATGATATGGTGGACCAGGTAGTGCAGATCGATGCGTGAGAAGGTCGGATCCTGCTTGCGCGTCAGGGACTGAATGCTGCGGATGATCTCCCCCGCCCGCGCCCCTTCAGCGGCGATCTCCTCCAGCCCTTCACGCACTTTATCCAGCCGGGCTGGCTCCCGGTTGAGCCAACGCAGGCTCGCCCCGGCGTTGGAGACGATCGACATCAGCGGCTGGTTGATCTCATGGGCAATGGAAGAGGTCAATTGCCCGACGGTGGTTGCCCGGGAAACGCGCGCCAGATCTGCCTGCGCCACCCGCATCGCATCTTCCGCCGCCCGCTGGCTGGTAATGTCGGTGATGATGCCGTAATACTCGTTCACCTCGCTGCCCACGCCCACCGGATCGCCAATCCCGAGAATATAGCGGGTTGAGCCATCGGTACGGTTAATGCGGAACTCCGCCCGCATGGAGAGCCCTTCGCGTACGCTTTGGGTGACGATGGTACTGATCCGGGCGTAATCGTCCTGATGCACAAAGGTCAAAAACTCCGCCATGGAGATCTTCTTTTGCTGTTCAGGCAGGCCGAGGATGCGGGCGTACTCTTCGGAGATAAACATCAGATCCTGCTCCAGCTCCCAGCGCCAGCTGCCGGTGTGGCTGATCTGCTCGCCCAGCATCAGCGAGGTCTGGCTGGAACGCAGCTCTTTCTCCACGCGACGACGCTGGATGTTTTCCGCCAGCAGCTCGGCATACAGGCGCGCCGTCTCCAGCGAGACCGCCGCCTGCGCCCCCAGCAGGCTCACCACGCGGGAGTGCTCGGCGGTAAAGACCTCCGGCATCAGGCGATTTTCCAGGTAGAGCACGCCCACCAGCCGCGCCTGTTTGAACATCGGGACGCACATCACGGCCGCCCCCGAGGTCACGAGATAAGGATCCTGGCTAAAGGGGTGGAACTCTTCCGGCTTGCCGGTGCGGATCTCCTGCCCGGTGCGGATCACCGCCGCCAACACCGACAGCGGCATATCGGTCGCCATCGGGACCTCTTTCAGGATCCGCACCCGCACGCCGTCGGTACTGGTCCACGCGCTGGCCTCGATCTCCGGGATATGGTTGTCGCTCACACGCAGCAGCAGACCGCGCTGCGCCCCGGCTCTTTCAAGCAGCAGCGTCATCAGGTTTTCGATCAACCGCTCAAGGTTAATTTCTTCAGACAGCGCGCGTGACGCCTTGATCACGCTTTGCAGATCGCGAATCACTTCATTCTGCGCGAAAGCCACCGTGTCGTACGCGCTGGCCTGGGCGGAGCTCAGAAGATGCGGGAAATCCTGCTCAAGCTGGCGCACTTTTGCCTGTGCACCGGCGCGGCCCCAGGCGGCGATCGCCCCGCGGAAATGGGCGTCCGATGCGGTCGGATAGCCGCAGGCAAGGGCAAAGCGCCCTGCCAGCTCGTGGGCCAGCGCGTTCAGCGGATTAAAACCGCCCTCCCGCGAGAGGCGCACCGCTTTCTCATACTGCTCAAGCGCAATGCTGTTCATCCCGTCCAGACGCACGATTTCGGCGTAAATCAGCGCCTCTTTGTCGGCAAACGTGCCCGGATTAATCCGCGCCCAGAGGGCGATTTTGTCGTAGTGGGCGTGAATGCTGCGACGGTGATTCGCCGAGAAGGTCTCCGGCGTCAGCTGTCTGGAAAGCGACAGGGCGCTGTAGAGATGGTAATCCAGCAGGTGAATGTGGCCGGGCGCAGACCATGCGAACCAGCCCGCCTGCTCCAGCTCCGCCTGCGCGGCGGCATACTCCCCGCAGGTAAAGTGCGCCATCCCACGGTACAGCCAGTACCAGAACAGCATGGTCGAGGTCTGCTCCGGGGCCTGCTCAGGCGCCGCTGGCAGCATCGCTTCAGGCAGCACCTGCGCGGCGCTCCAGGTGCCGATGACCGGCGTACGCAGAAACTCAACGTAGCCGCGCTGGAGCATCAAAATCGTTTCGATGTCCTGGAAGTGGGTTTTACGGACAAAGGCCAGACCGCGATCGATGCTGGTCAGCACCCCGTCCAGATGATCGCCCCGCGAGAGGAAGTTGATCACCTGATGGCAGGCCGCAAAGCAGGCCACCGTCATATCACCGTGAGTGACGGCGGCGGTAAAGCAGGCTTTGGCGCACTCGATGGTGAACGACAGCGGCTGGGTCCAGACGCTGAGCTGATCGAGCGGCAGCAGGGTTTTGGCTTCAAAGGCATCGTAGCCGTGACGGTTTACCAGCTCGCGGGCCAGCGTGCCGTACTGGAAACCAAGGCGATACTCGGCGTAGCGTTGGCCAATCAATACGCCAAACCAGGCCATCGCCGTGGTGGAGGCGCCGGTGATACCGTGGTCGAGGGTCAGATGCATCATGCGACAGAGCAGCAAAAAGTGCAGGCGCGGACAGATAAAGCTGGCGCAAATGCTGGCGCTATACAGCAGGTTCATCACCGCTTCGGTTTGCGGGTTGTCCATTTGCGAGAGCTGGACAAATTGCTGTTGCGGCGCGTCACCCACGCGGTTGCAGAAGTGTTTCCAGGCTTCGTCGCACTCACTGTCTTCCGGGTAGTGGCTGATCTGGATACCAAAAATCCCCAGCCAGCACAGCGCCGCCTCCAGCGCCAGACGGCTGTCGGACTGGCGAATGTAGACTTCCACCAGCAGGTTAGCCGCCAGCGCTTTTTCAGTCAGCCCGCCGGGGCAGCCGAGGATCGCGTCACACAGCTCGCGGGTTCGCTCCAGGTGGCCGAGCGCAAATTCACAGCCCGCCTCTTCGATGTCGAGCATAAAGTCAGACACCGCCCCGGCATTGCCCAGCGCTCTGGCGGTTTGAATGTAGCTCAGCGCCGAATGATAATCGCCGGTGCGCTTCGCCCGCCGTGCGGCCAGCAGGCTGAGCTCACGGAACATCTGGCGCTGCGGCGCAGGCTGAATGCTGTCCAGCGCGGCCATCACGTGGTGCACGGCGCGGAACAGCAGTTCGTTCCCCGCCGCCTGACGCGCGGCCTCGGCCAGCAGGCTGGCGGTGGTCAGGTGCAGGTGGCTCCTCTCACGCTGATCCAGCAGTGCGAAAGCAGCCTCCTGCACCCTGTCGTGGGTAAAGGCATACGCTTTTTCCGTCAGCACAATCAGCTGCGCCATCACCGCCGGGTGCAGCGCATAACGGATTTCCGCCACCGACATCCCGACCACGCGGCACAGCATCTCCAGCTCGCCCGTGCCGCCAAGACAGGCAATGCTGCCCAGCAGACGACACGTCTCGTCGGGCATCTCTTCGAGCTTTTCCAGCACCAGGGTGACGACGTTTTCAGTGTAATGCCGGGCGCGGATCGCCTGCAGATCGTACTGCCATTTGTCCTGATACTTGTTATGCACCACCAGCCCGTCATCAACAATGCGGCGGAAAAACTCATGCACGAACAGCGGGTTGCCGCCGGTTTTCTCGTGGATAAGCGTGGCGAGGTCGGTTGTTGTGGCGCTGCGCACGCGAAACAGCGTGCCCAGCCAGCGTGCTACCGCCTTCACCGTCAGCGGCTGCGGGATAATCTCGATGGCGTGCTGCGCCGACGCCGGCAGGCTCGCGAGCTGCTGCTGTAACGCGGGATCGGACAACGAGGCGATGTCCCGGTGCGCCACCACCAGCAATAGCGGAATGGCACCGCAGGTCGCCAGCAGGTGCTTCAACGTTTGCAGGCTGGCGGCGTCGCTCCACTGCAGATCGTCAAGCAGCAAGACCAGCGGACAGCCCTGCGAGGCAAAGGTTTTAACCAGCGCCAGCACCATATGGCTGAAGCGGGCCCGGGCATCAATGGAAAATGTATCTGCCGAGAAGCGAGGTTTACTCTCCAGCAGCAACCCCAGCTCGGGCACCAGGCTGACGGCCAGCTCTTCATATCCTTCCAGGGCGCGCGCGAGGCGGATTTTCCACTTCGCCACCTCTTCCGCAGGCAGCCCGAGCAGGTGCAGCGTCAGGGTGCGAAACGCCGAGCTTAATACGCCGTAGGGTAACGTCGGCGAAAACTGATCGACCTTGCCCACCGCCAGCAGCACCCTGCGCTGCTGCAACGTTTTTAACGCCGTGGCGATAATCGAGGATTTACCGATCCCCGACGGCCCGCCGATCGTCACCAGCTCCGGCACAATGTTTTGCCCCACCCGCTCAAACGCGGCGATGACGTCGTTTGCCTGCGGATGCGCCGCAAACAGGGAGTCCGCCAGATGGATCGCCGGCGTCCGGTCCTGCTGGCCGGGCGTAAAGGCGACGATCTCGCCTTCGGAGGTTAACGTCGCCTGACAGCGTCGAAGATCGGCAATCAGCCCGTCGACGGTCTGGTAGCGGTTATCGGGTTGCTTCTCCAGCAGCTTGAGAATGATGGTCGACAGCATGTCGGGCACATCCGGGCGCAACACGGCGGGAGAGAGTGGCTCAGAGGCAATGTGATAATGCGCCCAGTTGGTCTGCTCGCTCTCGCCCAGATCAAACGGCAGGCGTCCGGTCAGGAGCTCATAAAGCACAATGCCGAGGCTGTAGAGATCGCTGCGGCAATCGACGGCCCGCTGTGTGCGGGTGGTGTGCTCCGGGGACATATAGGCGGGCGTACCGCCAGAGACGGCCAGCCGTGTCTGGGAAAAGGCCCCGGAGATACTGCATGACAGGCCAAAGCTGCCCAGACGGCAGGTTGAATCGTGATGAACAAAGATATTGCCGGGCTTGATATCGCCGTGGATCAGGTTCTGCAGATGCATCTGACGCAGCGGCGTGCAGATCTGGATCGCCAGCTCGATAAACCGGGCGATCCCCGAGATCGCCCTGCCCGCGCGTCGCGCCAGCAGCTCAAACGAAAATGGCGCGTACACCAGTGCAAAACGCCCCCGGTACTGGGTGGAGGCCACGGCGCGAATGGCCCAGCTGTCCTGAAGGTGATCGCGCAACGCAAACTCATTTTTGAGCAGCCGGGTGGCCCGCTCTTCCTCTTCGTCGCTGACCGCGGTGGCAATGATAAAGGAGCCGCCAGAATGGGGATGTCGGGCGTTCATCCAGGAGATCCCGCCCTCCTGCGCCAGCACGGTAAAAATGACATCCTCTTTAAGGACAAAAACCCGCCCATCATGGAGATTTCCCTGGGCGGGCCAGAATGCAGGCAGCTCGTTTTCGTTCATCCGCGATCCTTATTGTCGGCGGGCCAGCTCCCGCTGAATATGATCCAGCAGAATATCGATGTTAATAGGCTTACGCAAAAATGCAGCGGCGCCCAAATCAAGAGCGTACCGCTGCATATTTTCATCAGCATGACCGGAGATAAAGAGTACGGGGGGAGGCGGGGCAGCCAACAGCCGCAGCTTTTCAAACAGCTCCAGGCCGTTCATGCCCCGCAGCTTGATATCGGTGATCACCAGCGCCGCGCCGGACAGGGCGAACGGGTGGCTCAGAAACACCTCTGCCGAATCAAACGTGTCGGTCGCATACCCTTCCGACTCCAGGAGGTTACTCAGCCCGCTGCGGACAGAACGTTCGTCATCAATGATGGCAATGCGCCACGGCAGCGTCATGCTGTTATTCCTCAAAAAATCATTAAACGTCGCGGTTTTCCTTCACGGGCGCGGGAGGCGCCGTGCCGCTGATTTTCGGCACACACTCGTGACGAAACCAGGCCAGAGTCAGCGGTTCGCGATTCAGTATGCGACGTCCCACCGGGATCAGCTGTTCGCCCACCAGCATACCAAACAGGCCAAGCAGGGCGACAACCGGCGGTGCCGGAGAGTGGACGTTGAGCAGAGCGTAAATTACCCCAGCCAGCACGCCGCACACCAGCGAAATTATCCAGGCCTTCATGATGACTCTCCTGCCGGATGGTGAACCACTGCCGGAACGCTGGCCACGCTGTCGCGGGCTAACAGATGGCGCGTCGCCTGCTCCCCGGCCAGCATCCCCAGCAGGCCAATCAGCGCCAGCGCGGGCGGCGCGGGGGAGCGTACCTTCAGCGCGGCGTACATCAGGCCGATCAACACGCCTGCCGCAAGGGATATCAACCCTGTACTCATAGAGAACTCCAGAAAGCAGTCAGTGGCAGGCCGGATGAGGGACCAGCCTGCCGCCGGGACTTAGCGGGCCGGGACCGGCGCTAAGGTACGGTGCTCGCTCTTCTGGCGAGACGGCGCTTTGTGCACCATGGTGTAAGCGTAATCCACGCCCATGCCGTACGCGCCGGAGTGCTCGCGCACGATATCCATCACCGCGGTGTAGGTTTCTTTACGCGCCCAGTCGCGCTGCCACTCCAGCATCACCTGCTGCCAGGTCACCGGGATCACGCCCGCCTGGATCATGCGCTGCATGGCAAAGTCGTGGGCTTCTTTGGTGGTACCGCCGGACGCGTCCGCCACCATATAAATTTCGTAGTCGCCTTCCAGCATTGCGCACAGGGCAAAGCTGTTGTTGCACACTTCGGTCCACAGACCGGCAACCACCACCTTCTTCTTGCCGTTGGCTTTCAGCGCGTCGCGCACCTTCTGGTCATCCCAGGAGTTCATGGAGGTACGCTCCAGAATGTCCTGGCCCGGGAACACGTCCAGCAGCTCCGGGTAGGTGTTACCGGAGAAGCTTTCAGTCTCTACGGTGGTGATGATGGTCGGGATGTTGAACACTTTGGCCGCTTTCGCCAGCGCCACGGTGTTGTTTTTCAGCACCTGGCGGTCAATAGACTGCACGCCAAACGCCATCTGTGGCTGATGGTCGATGAAAATAATCTGACAGTTCGCAGGGGTTAATACTTCGAGCTTTGAAGAGGTCATAGCATTTTCCAGTGGTTAAGGGTGAAATCGCCGTGAGTGCCACGCCGATAAAGTCGCCCCCATCCTGCGGCCTTCTGCGCCTGTGCGTAATTATCTCTTCGTATAGTTAACCTTAGGTATAGTTATACTTTGGTATACCTATCCTATTGTATAACTGGATCTTTGCCGAAACCGGTTCCCATAATCCTGACCATTCCCCTCTCAGTCAGGAGCAGTTATGGTTACCCTTGGAAAAGCCGATCTCATTCTGGTTAACGGCCAGTTTCACACCGTCGATCGCGAGAATCCTGTGGCGGAAGCCGTCGCCGTGCGCGACGGAAAATTTCTGGAAGTGGGTACCGTCGCCGAGGTGATGCAACACCACTGCGACGGCACTAAAGTGGTGGATTTAAAAGGCCACACCGCCATCCCCGGCCTGAACGACTCCCACCTGCACCTCATTCGCGGCGGGCTGAACTACAACCTCGAGCTGCGCTGGGAAGGCGTGCCGTCTCTGGCCGATGCCCTGCGGATGCTGAAAGAACAAGCCCTGCGCACGCCATCGCCCCAGTGGGTGCGCGTGGTGGGCGGCTGGAGCGAGTTCCAGTTTGCCGAACGCCGCATGCCAACCCTGGATGAAATTAACGACGCCGCGCCGGATACCCCGGTCTTTATCCTGCACCTCTACGACCGCGCCCTGCTCAACCGCGCCGCGCTGAAGGTGGTTGGCTACACCAAAGACACGCCAAACCCGCCGGGCGGCGAGATCCAGCGCGACGCCAACGGCAACCCGACCGGGATGCTGATCGCCCGTCCGAACGCCATGATCCTCTACGCCACGCTGGCCAAAGGGCCGAAGCTGCCGCTGGAGCAGCAGGTTAACTCCACCCGCCAGTTTATGCGCGAGCTGAACCGTCTGGGGCTGACCAGCGCCATCGACGCGGGCGGCGGCTTCCAGAACTACCCGGAAGATTACGAGGTGATTGCCGAGCTGCACGAGAAGAAGCAGATGACCGTCCGCATCGCCTACAACCTCTTTACCCAGCGTCCGGGCCACAAGCTGGAAGACTTTGAGAAATGGACCGACATGCTCACGCCGGGCCAGGGCAGCGACTTCTTCCGCCATAACGGCGCGGGCGAGATGCTGGTCTTCTCCGCCGCCGATTTTGAAGATTTCCTCGAACCGCGTCCTGACCTCGCGCCGGGTATGGAGGATGAGCTGGAGCGCGTGGTGCGCCATCTGGTAGAGCACCGCTGGCCGTTCCGCCTGCACGCCACCTACAACGAGTCCATCAGCCGCATGCTGGACGTGTTCGAAAAAGTTAACCGCGATATTCCGTTTAACGGCCTGCACTGGTTCTTCGACCATGCAGAGACCGTCACCCAGGCCAACATCGACCGCATCAAAGCGCTCGGCGGCGGCATTGCCGTGCAGCACCGCATGGCCTTCCAGGGCGAATACTTTGCCGAGCGCTACGGCATTGAAGCCACCCGCCATACGCCACCGGTGGCAAAAATGCTGGAGACCGGCGTACCGGTGGGCTTAGGCACCGATGCCACCCGCGTGGCGAGCTACAACCCGTGGACCGCCCTCTACTGGCTGGTCTCCGGCCGCACCGTCGGCGGGATGCAGATGTACGATCACAGCGCCCGTCTGGATCGCGACACCGCCCTGATGCTCTGGACCCAGGGCAGCGCGTGGTTCTCCAGCGAACAAAACCAGAAGGGGCAGATCAAAGTCGGCCAGCTCGCCGACCTGGCGGTGCTGAGCAAAGACTACTTCCGCGTGCCGGAAGAGGAGATCAAGGGCATCGAATCCGTCCTGACGGTGGTCAACGGCGATATCGTCTACGCCGCAGGCAGCTTTGGCCCGCTGGCCCCGCCTGCCATTCCGGTCCTGCCCGAGTGGTCCCCGGTGGTGAAGGTGCCGGGCCACTACCGCAGCGCGCCGCCGCAGGCCACACGCGTGGGTATGAACGCCGTCCACCACTGCAGCGGCCCGTGCGGGGTGCACAGCCACCAGCATGATTTTGCGCGCACGTCAGAGATACCGGTGTCGGACGATAACGCATTCTGGGGGGCGCTGGGCTGCAGCTGCTTTGCATTCTGATGAAAAACACCTTTGCTCCGCCCCGGGTCGACCTGGGGCTGTTTTTCCTGCGCCTGACAGGCAGCCTGCTGTTGCTGTACGTGCACGGCCTGCCGAAGGTGCTGCACTTCAGCGAAGAGCTGACGCGCATTGAAGATCCGTTCGGCTTCGGGCCCTGGGCGAGCCTGATCCCGGCGATTGTCGCCGAGGTGATCTGCCCGCTGTTTATCATTGCGGGCGTCTACACCCGCCTGGCGTGCCTGCCGATTATTGCCGTGCTGCTGGTGGCGATGCTGGCGGTTCACCCCAACTGGTCGATTGCCGAAGGGCAGTTTGGCTGGCTGCTGCTGATTATCTTCACCACCCTTGCCCTGACCGGGCCGGGCCAGTGGCGGCTGCAGCGTAAGGTAACGGAGAAATTTGCATGACCCAGGTTAACGACGTTCGTGACGCCCACGTCGAAACGACGCCCGCACCGACGGTTTCGCCCTGGCAGCCGCTGAGCCAGCCGGTATTCCGCATACTGTGGATCGCCACGGTGGTCTCTAACGTCGGCTCATGGATGAGCGACGTCGGTATTAACTGGAGCATGCTGAGCCTGAGCGCCGATCCGCTGGATATCGCGCTGGTACAGGCGGCCAGCAGCCTGCCGATGTTCCTCTTCGCCCTGCCCTCAGGGGTGATGGCGGACATCGTCGACCGACGTAAATACCTACTTTTCTCCCAGCTGTGGGTGTTCATCGCCGCCGCCGGGCTGGCGGTGCTCTCCTTCACCGGCCACGTCACGCCTGCGGTTCTGCTGGTGACGACGTTTCTGCTGAGCGTGGGGGCGGCGATGAGCTCGCCGCCGTTCCAGGCGGTGGTGCCCGACCTGGTGAGCAAGCCGGAGCTGGGTGCCGCCGTGGCGCTCAACTCACTCGGAGTGAACATCAGCCGGGCAATCGGCCCTGCGCTGGGCGGTTTTCTGCTGTCGCTGGCCGGGCCGTGGATGGTGTTTGCCCTGAATGCGCTCTCCGTGGTCGGCGTGGCGTGGGTGCTGTGGCGCTGGCGTCCCGCACCGACAGTGCAGCGTCTGCCGCCGGAGCACTTCTTCTCGGCGGTGCGCTCTGGCATCCGTTACGTGCACGCCGCGCCGGTGCTGCGCAACGTGCTGGTGCGCACGGTGGCCTTCTTCGTTTTTGGCAGCGCGGGCTGGGCCCTGCTGCCGCTGGTGGCGCGCCGCGAGCTGGGTTTAGGCCCGGCGGGCTACGGCGTGATGCTGGCGTGCATTGGCCTGGGGGCGATCGCCGGGGCCATCCTGCTCCCGCGACTGCGCCAGCGGCTGAACGCCGACCGCCTGATGGTGGCCGCCAGCCTGACGTTTGCCCTCACCATGCTGGCGCTGGCGTTCGTGCGCCACTTCTGGCTGCTGAACCTGTTTGAGTTCTTCACCGGCTTCGCGTGGATTGCGGTGCTCTCTACCCTCAATCTCGGCGCGCAGCGCAGTGCGGCACGCTGGGTGAAAGCCCGCGCGCTGGCGGTTTATCTGACGGTGTTCTTCGGCTCGATGACCGCCGGCAGCGCCCTCTGGGGACAGATCGCTTCGCAGTTTGGCACCCCGACTTCGCTGGTGGTCGCCACGCTGGGAATGGTGCTGGCGAGCGCGACGGTGTTCCGCTGGAAGCTGGAGAAAGATCCGGACCTGAACCTCGACCTCAGCGGCCAGCCGCTGGACGGCGTAGAAATTGACCTGCCGAACGAGCGCGGCCCGGTGCTGGTGTCGCACGAATACATCATCGACCCGCACAACGCGAAAGCGTTTTTGCAGGCAGTGCACGAGCTGCGCCGGGTGCGCCGCCGCGCCGGGGCGATGAGCTGGGCGGTATACGAGGATATCGAGCGCCCCGGACTGTTTATCGAGACCTTCCTGATGGGCTCCTGGATTGAGCATCTGCGCCAGCAGGAGCGCCACACCATGAATGACCTCCTGCTGCAGAGCCGCGTTCTGGCTTTTCATCAGGGCACAACATCACCGGCTATTCGCTACCTGGTCGCGCCGGTATAACCATAACCATCACCTGTACAGGAACACACTATGGCAACGTTTAAGGCAAAAGACGGCACGCAGATTTACTACAAAGATTGCGGCGCGGGTAAACCGGTTCTCTTCAGCCACGGCTGGCCGCTGGACGGCGACATGTGGGACAGCCAGCTGAACTACCTGGCCGAGCGCGGATTCCGCGCCATCGCCTTTGACCGTCGCGGCTTTGGCCGCTCGGATCAGCCGTGGAACGGCTACGACTACGACACCTTTGCGTCCGATATCAACGACCTGATTACCACCCTGGACCTGCAGGACGTGACGCTGGTGGGCTTCTCCATGGGCGGCGGCGATGTGACCCGCTACATCAATAACTACGGCAGCGCACGCGTGGCCGGTCTGGCGCTGCTGGGCGCGGTCACGCCGATCTTCGGTAAATCAGATACCTTCCCGCAGGGTGTGGATCAGAGCGTGTTCGACGGTATTCGCGACGGCCTGCGTAAAGATCGCGCCCAGTTCATCAGCGACTTCGCCACCCCGTTCTACGGCATCAATGCCGGGCAGACCGTCTCTGCCGGTGCCCTGACCCAGACGCTGAACATCGCCCTGCTGGCGTCACTGAAGGGCACCATCGACTGCGTGACCGCGTTCGGCGAAACCGACTTCCGCCCGGATATGGCGAAAATCGACGTGCCGACGCTGGTGATCCACGGCAGCAACGACCAGATCGTGCCGTTTGAAAGCACCGGCAAGCTGGCGGCAGAGATGATCAAAAACGCCACGCTGAAGGTGTACGACAACGCGCCGCACGGCTTCGCGCTGACCCACCAGGACCAGCTCAACGAAGATCTGCTGGCGTTTGTGAAGTCGCTGTAATTTTCTGTAGGCCGGGTAAGGCGCAGCCGCCACCCGGCGCTTTCGCAGACGCGTTCCGCTCCGCCAGCAGCCGACAAATCTCCGCATGCTTCTCCTCGGTAAAGGTAAAGCGCGACATAAAGCCCATGCGGATCAACGAGCCAATCGCCGGTAACAAACAAATCCCGAAGAACAGCCCCGACAGCACGCCTTCGCTCTGAAGTTGCGCCTGCGGCACGTAGCCGATCATCGTCAGAAACACGCCGATTAACCCACCGCCCACCGCCACCGACATCTTGCCGGTAAAGGTCTGCCCGGAGAAGGTGATCGCCGCGCAGCGCTTGTGGGTGTGGTACTCCGCGTACTCAATGGTGTCGGCAATCATCGACGAGGTGAGGATGTTGGTCATCATCACGAACAGCGTGCTCAGGCCGAGCAGAATGAACAGCATCGTCACTTGCTGATAGCCGATGAACCACATCACCACGCGTACCGCCACGTCCAGCCCGCAGAGGATCATAAACAGCTTCCGCTTCTGCATCCGGCGCGTCAGCATCGGGGCGACCAGGCACAACACCGCCGCCACAATCCCCATCACGCCAATCGCCATCTGCAGGCTGCCGTCGCCCAGATTATTGATAAAGAAGTAGATATACAGCCCGCCCGCCACGTTGTGGAACACGCAGAAAAAGAACGACAGCAGGACAATAAACAGCGGCTTGTTCTGACGCAGGTTGTGGAAGGTGTCGCGGATGGTCACCTTTTCCGGGCTCGGCGGCACGCGCTCTTTGATCTGCATAAAGCCGTTAAGCATCAGCGGCAGGCCCACCAGCATCATCACCAGCGCCGCCATAAAGTAGCCTTTGTCATTGCTGTACTGGGCGAAGAACGCCGCCAGCTTCGGGAAGAAGATGTTGGCGCAGGCAATCCCCGCGTTCACCCCGAGCATCGCCGCCGTCACCGCTCGGGTGCGCTGGGCGGAGTCGTTGGTCATCACCGACGACATCGACCAGAACGGGATATCGGAGATGGCATACAGCGTCCCCCACAGGATATACGTCACCCCGGCGTAGAGGATTTTGGTGGTCATGTCTGCTTCGATTTTATAGAACGACAGCAGCGTGACGCCGGTGATCAGCAGCGGCGCAATCAGCAAAAAGTGGCGAAACTTGCCGAACCGGCTGTTAATGGTATCCATGATGCTGGCAAACAGCGGATCGTGAACCGCGTCCCACGCGCGGGCAATCAGGAAGATGGTACTGGCCGCCAGCGCCGAGATCCCCAGCACGTCGGTGTAAAAATAGTTAATAAACGAACCTACTAAACCAAAGCTAAAACACTGACCTAAACCATAGCCAAAATAAGACCACAACTCGCGAGACGGTATTTTCATTGTCATTGCCATTGTTATATGCCTGCCTGGTTGCCCGGCGGTCGGCCGCCGGGTCAATATTATTAGCCCTGGACTTTCGGGGCGATCTTGCGCAACTGCTGCATTAATGCGATTTCACGGCGTGAGAACGGAATGCCGTTCTCCTCAAACACGTCGTGGAACCAGAGGCGGCAGTAGTCCGTGGACTCCTTCATCACCACCGGCCACGGCAGCCACGTCTGGGTTTTGCCGCGCACCAGCCCCCACTGATACGGCGCGACCTTCGCCGCGTACATCAGCGGGAGCTGCTCCTCGATGGTGCTGCCCACGTGGCGCGCCAGCCATTCGGTGCAGAACAGCGGTCGACCAAGCTTTTGCAGTTGCTGAATAATCGCCGTCATGCGGCCAGTGTGGGTGTAGGCGTGGAAGCTCACCACGTCCGAGAGCGCCAGTGCGGTCTGGTCCAGCGGATGCTGGAAGAACGTCTCGCCCTCCTCTTCCGGCGGCAGACGCCACGCGCAGACGGTGAGCGGCTGGGTTGGGTCTTCTTCACGCACCCACTTGAACGCCAGCTTCATCAACTCGTGCGCGCAGGTCTCCAGCTTCGCGTCGTACTGCACCTCCTGCGTGCCGGTCGCGAAAATGCCGCGGTTGCCCGGCTCGTTATAGAGATCCCACAGCAGCACGCGCTTATCGTCGCGGAACTGGCGGACAACGTCGCGGATATAGCGCTCAATCTGCGGCCAGCAGTCGGGATCGCACACCTTGTCGCGCCCCGGACTCGCCGCCGCCTGACTGTTGTGCTTGCCCGGTACCGGCGGCTTTTGCGGGCCGAGGTACGGCTCGTCGCCGGAGAAACCGCAGTCGTCCATCAGGGTCAGCATGGTGCTGAAGCCGCGACCGTCAGCAATCGTCAAAAAGCGGTCGATGCGCGCCATCAGCCCGTCGCGGTCGTGCTCCCAGACGATAAACGGCAGGTTGATGCGCAGGGTGTTGTAGCCCGCCTCCGCCGCCCAGCCCAGCTCGCGCTCGATGGTGGCGGCATCGAAGGTCTCTTCCTGCCAGATATCGGTCCAGTTCACCGCCGTCGACGGCAGGTAATTAAACCCGCACAGCCAGCCTTTTTGCTGATACCACGCCTGTGCCTGCTCCCTGCTCCACTGCTCTTTCATTACGCATCCTCTTACTGATAATATTTAGCTAATAAATATTAGTTGCAGGATAAATGCGCAAATCACGGCGTTTAGAAAAGCGACGGTACTCACAAAGTTCACGCTTCGATGAATGAGAAACGTGATCGACGGCGCTAAAGCGTGCGGTTAGGGTATGATGCGAAATCGCGAAAGGGAGAGGACGGATGAAGCGAAAAACGAAAGTGACGATGAACGATATTGCGCGGGCGGCAGGGGTGTCGCAGGCGACGGTATCGCTGGTGCTTAACCAGTCCCGCAACATCAAGCTCAGCGACGACACCCGCCAGCGGGTGATTAACGTGGCCACTGAGCTCGGCTACGACCGCCTCCCCGCCGTTCACGCCCCGCGCAACCAGGAAGAGATCGCCCTGCTGGTGAGCTCCATGCAGAGCTTCGACCCGTTTATCGACGCCATCAGCCAGGCACGGGAAGCCGCGTGGCGCAACGAGACCCTGCTCACCGTCTACGACTACGGCGACGACATCGAGCTGGCGCTGAACATCATCCGCCAGTTGGAGAAGCGCAACTGCATCGGGATTATTCTCGCCTCCCCGGTCACCACGCTGGTGGACATGACGGCGTTCCAGGACTGCACCCGCATCCCGCTGGTGCTGCTTAACCAGCGCGACCCCGGCTCGCCGCTGCTGCCGTCGTTTATCCCGGACGACTACGCCAACGCCTTCCAGGTGACGAAACACCTTATCGCCTGCGGGGCTACCCGCATCGCCCACATCACCGGCGAGAGCTGGATGGAGGCCTCCCGCCAGCGTCTGGCAGGCTACCAGGCGGCGCTGCAGCAGGCCGGACTCGCGTGCGACGACAGCCTGGTGCGCCAGACCAACTGGCAGTTCAGCGAATCCTTTACCGCGACAGCTTCCCTGCTGGAACTGGCCGAGCGCCCGGACGCCATCTTCTGCGCCAGCGACTGGCTGGCGATTGGCTGCTATCAGGCTCTGGCGGTGAACGGCGTGCGCATCCCGCAGGACATGCTGCTGGCGGGCTACGACGACCAGAAGATCTCCGAGCAGCTCACACCGCCGCTGACCAGTATCCAGCTGCCCTACAGCGAGCTGGGACGGCTGGCGGTGGAGTACCTGTGCAATCAGGAAGATGCCGCCACGCACGTGACGCTGGCGGGCAGGCTGAAGGCGCGCGCCTCAAGCCTCGTCTGAGGTAAACACCATGCCCGCATAGGGCTTCTCGCGACACGCCGCCAGCCGCGCGGCGAGGCTGCCCACATGCAGCTCCAGCTTGTGCCCGTCCGGGTCGAGAAAATAGAACGACGCCCCCTCGCTTTTGTTCTGCCTCCAGACGGTGACGCCCGCCTGCTCGAGCCTTTGCGAGAACGGTTCAAAATCTTCTTCCGCCACGGTAAACGCGTAGTGGGTGTAGTCGCTCTCCTGCGGCGGCACATACTGGCGCGCCTCGTCGTACGACAGGCAGACCCACAGATCGCCGCAGGTGAGATAGGCCCCGGTATTCCAGCGGGCATGCAGCGCTAGCCCCAGCAGCTCGTGCCAGAAGGTGACGCTTTTTTGCAGGTCGCTGACCGCGAGGGTCAGGTGGTTGAGTGATTGCAGCATGACGTGCCCTTTTGTTTTTTGCGCCGGACGTGATACGGTAAAAGCATGAACATAAACCACGCCGTGCTCACCGTAAACCGCTGGTGGCTGCCTTCTTAAAGGCGGCACGGAGTAGTTTTCCCCATTTTCTGATAGCCGCCGAAAGGCGGCTTTCTCACATCTCAGACCCCTTTCGGCAATTGCACATTAAGGAGTCTTTATGAACCCGCAAACCATCCTCACCGGCGATCGCCCAACCGGCCCGCTGCACCTTGGCCACTTCGTCGGATCGCTGCGCCAGCGCGTGGCGTTGCAGCAGACGCACAACCAGTTTGTGCTGATTGCCGACCTGCAGGGGCTGACCGACAACGGCAGCAACCCGCAGAAGATCCGCGACAACATCCCCGAAGTGCTGGCCGACTATCTCGCCGCCGGCATCGACCCGAACCTGACTACCATCTGCCTGCAGTCCGCCCTGCCCGCCCTCGCCGAGCTGACGATGCTGTACATGAACATCGTCACCGTCGCCCGTGTGGAGCGTAACCCGACGGTGAAAAACGAGATTGTGCAGAAGGGCTTCGCCCGCTCGCTGCCGGTCGGGTTTATGGCCTACCCCATCAGCCAGGCGGCGGACATCACCGCGTTTAAGGCCGAGTGCGTGCCCGTCGGCGACGACCAGCTGCCGATGATTGAGCAGACCAACGAGATTGTGCACAAGATGAACAGCCTGCTGCCCGCTCCGGTGCTGCGCCACTGTAAGGCGATGCTGAGCGACACCAGCCGCCTGCCCGGCATCGACGGCAGCGCCAAAATGTCGAAATCGCTGGGCAACACGCTGCACCTTTCGGCCAGCGAAGAGACCATTCACCGTGCGGTCAGCGCCATGTACACCGACCCGAACCACCTGAAGGTGAGCGACCCGGGGCAGATTGAGGGGAACGTGGTGTTTACGTACCTCGACGCGTTTCATCCGGACAAAGCCAAAGTGGCGGCGATGAAGACGCACTATCAGGCAGGCGGGTTGGGCGACCGGGTTTGTAAGAACGAGCTGGAGGGGTGTTTGCAGGAGCTGATTGCGCCGATGCGGGAGCGCAGGGCGATGTATATGCAGTATAAGGGCGAGCTGATGGCGATGCTGAAGCGCGGGACCGAACGGGCGCAGGGGGTGACGCAAGAGACGTTGAGGGAGGTGAAGGTTGGGCTGGGGGTGCCGGTGTTTTAAAATAACGTCATGCAGCGTATGTATTCAAATATTACATGCGCTGCATAATATTATTTATCGGCAATTCAGCGAATATTACATTTATTATTAACAGGAACCATTACTATCCCTTCTTTAAAAGATGACCAATATCAATCTGGATATTTATTTAGGAATTTAGCCCGACTTATTAACCACTTTATGTATATTCACCTTACAGTCTAAAACCTAGGGAAGGTGCGAATAAGCAGGTCATTTCTTCCCAAGCTGACTCGCTGATTAAA
>NZ_JACASJ010000340.1:0-298 GCF_013391025.1 Enterobacter sp. SECR19-1250
TCAGAAGCAGGAACGACTTCCTCTCCAGCCGCAACGGCGGTGAGGCTGCCTTCCTGATATTGCTTCTTCCACTTAAACAGCAGGCTGGGCTGGATACCATGCAGGCGGGCGACATGGGAGACATTCATACCCGGCTCCATCGTCTGCTGGATAATGGCGATCTTCTCCTGAGGAGTTTTACGTTTACGGACTTCTTGCCCTAACAGGATCCCGGTCATCTCAAAATTGGCGTTAGTGTTAGACATATATTCAAGCCTATCTCTTATCTGGAGATACAGCTACTGTCCGGTGTTTCAGG
>NZ_JACASJ010000341.1:0-296 GCF_013391025.1 Enterobacter sp. SECR19-1250
TTGCACAAGAGTTAATCAGGCGCATAATCAGGGGAAGTCCCTTCCATTCGTTAAGCACATTATTTAACCAATTCGGATACGTAAGTGATTGATTTATCGTCAGTGGCTATCGCTTTTAGGTTGTCGCTCTTGCTGTATCGCATTTAGGTTATCCGATTAAGACAAAATCCCCTGAAAACGCTGTATAGCGCGGGAGTACACCCTATTGCTATAGGTAAGTCTGTTCAAAAAACAGGCTTACCGAATGGAAGGGACTTCCCCTGATTATGCGCCTGATTAACTCTTGTGCAATCATG
>NZ_JACASJ010000342.1:0-295 GCF_013391025.1 Enterobacter sp. SECR19-1250
AGACAGAAACCATAAATACCGGCTTTGACATGCCGGGGAAGTCCTTATAGTACAAAAATTTCCGATCTCCAAACTGACCCCATTTATGATAAAAGAGCTGAGGGGGCCACCATTGGGCAGCTTGCCAAGGAGTATCACCTTGGAGAAGCCTCTATTTATCGGGCACTGAATTCTGTGAAGAGCACACAAGAAATTACAAGTAAACTTATAAGTAATTGAAGTTTATTTACTTAATTGTTTAGGAAGGTGCGAATAAGCGGGGAAATTCTTCTCGGCTGACTCAGTCATTTCATTT
>NZ_JACASJ010000343.1:0-287 GCF_013391025.1 Enterobacter sp. SECR19-1250
CGCCACAGCGCGAGGAGCTGGCCGAGGTGGATGTGGACTGGCTGATCGCCGAGCGTCCCGGCAGGGTAAAAACCTTGAAGCAGCATCCGCGCAAGAACAAAACGGCCATCAACATCGAATACATGAAAGCCAGCATCCGTGCCAGGGTGGAGCACCCGTTTCGCATCATCAAGCGGCAGTTCGGCTTCGTGAAAGCCAGATACAAGGGGCTGCTGAAAAACGATAACCAACTGGCGATGTTATTCACCCTGGCCAACCTGTTTCGGGTGGACCAAATGATACGTCAG
>NZ_JACASJ010000344.1:0-286 GCF_013391025.1 Enterobacter sp. SECR19-1250
CGGTAACCCGTTTCAGCTCTTTCTGGAGACGGCGGATCTCGGCCTGAGCATCTGACTGTTCTTTATTAGTGGAAGAATCCGGACCGTACTTCTTTATCCAGGCATAAAGGCTGTGGGTGGTGATATCGAGACGTGTTGCAACGCTGGCAACAGAATAACCGCGATCAACAACCTGTTTGACTGCTTCAGTTTTAAACTCTTCGGGATAACGCTTACCGCTCATGGGCACCTCTCTTTAAGCCATCTTAAATGACTCTGAGGTGTCTGTTAAACCCGTGGCGATTCA
>NZ_JACASJ010000345.1:0-286 GCF_013391025.1 Enterobacter sp. SECR19-1250
TAATCAGCGAGTCAGCTTGGGAAGAAATGACCTGCTTATTCGCACCTTCCCTAGGCTGGTTACATGCACCTGACCATAGACTACTACGACTATTTGTTAAATAGTCATTCTGCCCATTATGAAACTGGACACACTAAACAATTGTGATTTCGTTCAAGGTGTTGTCAATTAAGTAGCCATACCAAGACCATAGATTCGCTAAGCCCCTCAGGACTAATTCGATTAGTTTCGGGGTAATGGTGCCAACTTACTGATTTAGTGTATGATGGTGTTTTTGAGGTGCTCC
>NZ_JACASJ010000346.1:0-283 GCF_013391025.1 Enterobacter sp. SECR19-1250
GTGGCCATAACCCGAAAACAGGGCAGGGCGATGGCCCCCTTCGGCTCCCGGCCAGCGCTGCTGTCCGGTCGTCGAGCCCCACTCCGCCAGGGCGGCCGCTGCGCACCCGCCGGGCTCCGCCGAACCCCTGCGGGTTTCGGGCTGACGCTAGGGTCTGATGGCGAAGGTCAGGGGCTGCGGCTTCTCCGGCCGTGCCGTCCGGAACGCCTTCACCGCGCCGGCTGATGCCGTCGCTTTAATGGCGCCACGCCGTTCCGACGTGTCGGGTGCGTGCATCCTGTTC
>NZ_JACASJ010000347.1:0-279 GCF_013391025.1 Enterobacter sp. SECR19-1250
GTGGTGTCGCAGTTGTTAACCCGCTTGATTAAATCCAGCCCGTCGCCCGCGCCGCACTGGTTGCAGATAAAGCTGCCGCGCCCGTTATCATCGAACCGGAAGCGATCCGTACCGCCACATGCAGGGCAGGGGGCATGGCGGCGTGATGAATCAGGCACGTCGATAGACAGGCCAGCCAGCACATAAGGCCAGTTGCCAGCGGCGGCGGTGGTCACTTCGCGGATAAGGTCGATATTACGCATTGTGTCGCTCCCTCAGTGCGCCGCTGGCATTTCAGGC
>NZ_JACASJ010000348.1:0-277 GCF_013391025.1 Enterobacter sp. SECR19-1250
ATATATTCAAGCCTATCTCTTATCTGGAGATACAGCTACTGTCCGGTGTTTCAGGAGGCTACATCAGTCAAGCTCCTCGCACTTCTGGCCATGATTATCGACCACACCAATACGGTGTTTCTGTCGCCAGCCTGGCCGATGATGTATGCGCTTGGCCGGATGGCCTTCCGGGGTCGGTTCCGGCTGAGGGCGAAATGACACCCTAAGCTTTCGGTTCCTTGTGCCAAAGATATTCGCCAGTCAGTAGAATGTGCGCCCAGCCCAATGGGGATATGTG
>NZ_JACASJ010000349.1:0-274 GCF_013391025.1 Enterobacter sp. SECR19-1250
CAGACTTGACCTGATAGTTTGGCTGTGAGCAATTATGTGCTTAGTGCATCTAACGGGCGAGGTAAGCCGACCGCAGAATGCGGGTCGGCTTGACCGAAATGTTAGAGCCAGAAGCCAAAACGGATAACCGTAACTTGGCGACGGGCGCTAACTGCGAAAAGGCACGGTGCCACCGAGGCGGCACAGCACTACGAAAAAAATAGCTGCTCGCGCTTGCTACACCCGACATTCCGCAGCTAATTTAGGAATAAACTACCTCATAGAGTCTACCGAG
>NZ_JACASJ010000035.1:0-42954 GCF_013391025.1 Enterobacter sp. SECR19-1250
TCATCGGGCATTATCTGAACATAAAACACTATCAATAAGTTGGAGTCATTACCAAGCACATAAACATCGCAAAGGTAGGCGAAGGTAGCGTAATCTGTTATCAGGCGAGCAAAACCAATCTGATTTTCTTTATGGTAGACGCCGAAGTTAAGGCTGTTTTCGACTGACGCAGAGACAATATCCAGAGGAATGCCTTTTGCCCAGGTCGATCTCGTTAAATATCGATGGATGGCCTGTACATCCAGTTTTTCTCTGTCTGTACTCACCAGGTAGTTATTCTTACTCCATTCATATTTCTCTGAAATATTCACTTTTGTCCTGCCCGTAAGTGAGTGGGGAAATCTACCTTATCATTCGCTATCGAAATTGTAATGCCTGAATCGTCCGGGATTATCAGCCGCTACCTGGCTCAGTGCGCCGGGATATAAGGCTCTTTCACAAACTCCGCCAGCAGCCAGACCATATCGTGCAGCAGCCCGGTCAGGTCTTTTGCCACGTCCGCAGGCAGCGTACCGCCCCTTACCGCACGCGTAAGTGCCAGCGCATAATCCACCTGCAACATCGTCTCCTGCCAGCAGTCCGGCACACAGGAAACGATCTTTTCCCCCGCAATCAGTTGCTCAACCAGATGCGAGGGGAGTTCTGCATCGCAACGTTCACGCAGGCGTTTCAGTACCGCCAGCAGACGCTCGCAAAGGATGGCATGGGTAAAGGCATCGTCGGTTTCAATCAGCACGCTGACACAGGCGGCGCAGCTGTCTGCCAGTTCGAACAGATCCGCAGAATCGGGAAGGGGCAGATGAGTAAGGTGATACACCGCGCTTTCTTCAGCGAGCGAGTAAGAAAATCCAGGGAGAGTCGTCATTGGGTATCCTCTTCAGGTAAAAATGTCGCGTCATGCTTGTGGGTTCCTGGCCCCGGTTGCGGATGTGCCGCAACGCAGGCACTTTACGGCGGCAAAAAAAGGAAGGAAAGGGATGCCCATGAATTACATAAGGTTGCTTGCAGGTTTGCGAGGCGGCTTCCAGAAGGGCATTGCCGGATGGCGGTTACGCCGTATCCGGCCTACAAAAACTACCAACCAAACCGGCCACTACTCCTCGCTTATCATCGTCAAGAACCGCTTCACTGTCCGCGAGCGTTCAAAGCGCCGCCAGCAGAGCGCGATATCGGTATAAAGCTCCGGTGAGCTCAGCGCGTGGTAGGTGACATTCGGCGGAGAGATGGCCGCCATCGATTTCGGCACCAGCGCGAATCCACCGCCTGCAGAGACCATGCTCAGGGAGGACGAGAGCTGAGACGACTGCAGCGCGTGCTGTACGTCTATTCCGGCCCGTTCGCAACAGCTGTAAACCCGGTCGAACAGGCCGGGCGCGACCTACTGCGGGAACAACACCACTGGCGTATCCCGGAGTTGCTCCAGCGCCAGATCGCCGCTTGTTGCGAGCGGATGGTCGCGATGCAGTGCCACCACCATCGGCTCCCGGTCGAGGATTTTTAACTCGAATGCCTTGCTGCTCTCACACGGCAGCCGCACGAAGGCGATATCCAGTTCCCCCTCCGCCAGCATCGCCGTCAGCGAAGACATATTGGCCTCCACCTGGTGTACCTGCACCGCCATGTTCTGTACCTGAAACTGACGAATGAGCGCGAAAATTTTGGGATGAAAAGCATCTGAACTGGTGATGCCAATCGACAGGTTGCCGTTCAGACCGCGCGCGATGCCGCGGGCTTTCTCCAGCGCGGCGTCGCTCAGCGCCAGGATCTTACAGGCATCCTCGTAGAAGGCTTCTCCCGCTTCGGTTAGCTCCACACCTCTCGTCAGACGCCTGAACAGCGGCGTGCCCACTTCCTCTTCGAGCCGTTTGATCTGCTGACTCAGAGGAGGCTGTGAAATACCCAGCGCTTTGGCCGCCCTGGTGAAGTGTCGCTCGCGTGCAACCGCGACAAAATACCGCAGATAACGAAGTTCCATATCTAAAACGTCTCAAACCAGCATGGATTCTATATTGGAACTCTCTGCTGAATCGGGTCAACATTTATTTAACCTTTATAAATAAAGTTGAAGAGGACGAGCATGATGATGCACTCATCTGCCTGCGACTGTGAGGCGAGCTTATGCGAGACCCTGCGCGGGTTCTCCGCTAAACATCCTGACAGCGTGATCTATCAGACATCGCTAATGAGCGCCCTGCTAAGCGGCGTCTACGAGGGGGACACCACCATCGCCGATCTGCTGGCACACGGTGATTTTGGTCTGGGCACCTTCAACGAGCTGGACGGCGAAATGATTGCCTTCAGCAGCCAGGTGTACCAGCTGCGCGCCGACGGCAGTGCACGCGCCGCGAAGCCAGAGCAGAAAACGCCGTTCGCGGTGATGACCTGGTTCCAGCCGCAGTACCGCAAAACCTTTGAGGCGCCGGTCAGCCGTCAGCAGATCCACGACGTGATCGACCAGCAAATTCCCTCGGATAACCTGTTCTGCGCGCTGCGCATCGACGGCAACTTCCGCCACGCCCACACCCGTACCGTACCGCGTCAGACGCCGCCATACCGCGCGATGACCGACGTGCTGGACGACCAGCCGGTGTTCCGCTTTAACCAGCGTGAAGGGGTGCTGGTTGGGTTCCGCACGCCGCAGCATATGCAGGGCATCAACGTGGCCGGCTATCACGAACATTTCATTACCGACGACCGTCAGGGCGGGGGACATCTGCTGGATTACCAGCTGGAGAGCGGCGTGCTCACCTTTGGCGAAATACACAAGCTAATGATTGACCTGCCCGCCGACAGCGCGTTTTTACAGGCCAACCTTCACCCCAGCAACCTTGATGCAGCGATCCGTTCCGTCGAAAACTAACAGGAGAACTACCGTGAACAGTGAGAAACAGTCACGTCAGTGGGCGCACGGCGCCGATATGGTTGTCGGCCAGCTGGAAGCGCAGGGTGTTAAGCAGGTGTTCGGGATCCCGGGGGCGAAAATCGACAAAGTCTTTGACTCCCTGCTCGACTCGTCCATTGAGATCATCCCGGTGCGCCACGAGGCGAATGCGGCGTTCATGGCAGCGGCGGTAGGGCGTCTGACCGGCAAGGCCGGGGTGGCACTGGTTACCTCCGGGCCGGGCTGTTCCAACCTGATCACCGGCATTGCCACCGCCAACAGCGAAGGCGACCCGGTGGTGGCGCTGGGCGGAGCGGTGAAGCGGGCGGATAAAGCCAAACTGGTGCACCAGAGCATGGACACGGTTGCCATGTTCAGCCCGGTCACCAAATACGCAGTGGAAGTCAGCTCTCCGGATGCGATTGCTGAAGTGGTATCGAATGCGTTTCGTGCCGCCGAGCACGGCAGGCCGGGGGGCGCGTTCGTCAGCCTGCCGCAGGATATTGTTGACCAGCCCGCCACGGGCGCGATTTTACCGGCCAGCGGCCCGGCGCTGATGGGCCCGGCTCCCGAATCGGCCATCAACGATGTGGCGAAGCTCATCGACAAAGCCAAAAACCCAGTGATCCTGCTGGGGCTGATGGCGAGTCAGCCTGCCAACAGCGCGGCGCTGCGTAAGCTGCTGGAGAAAAGCCGTATTCCGGTCACCAGTACCTATCAGGCCGCCGGGGCGGTGAACCAGGAGCACTTCACCCGCTTTGCCGGCCGCGTCGGTCTGTTCAATAACCAGGCGGGCGACAGGCTGCTGCATCTGGCGGATCTGATTATCTGCATCGGCTACAGCCCGGTGGAGTATGAGCCTTCCATGTGGAACAGCGGCGACGCCACGCTGGTGCACATTGATGTGCTGCCGGCCTATGAAGAACGCAATTATGTACCGGATCTGGAGCTGGTGGGGGATATCGCCGAAACGCTGAACCTGCTCGCTAACCGGATCGATCACAAGCTGGAGCTGAGCCAGCGTGCGTCAGAGATCCTGGTCGATCGCCAGCATCAGCGCGATCTGCTCGATCGCCGCGGTGCCTCGCTTAACCAGTTTGCCCTGCATCCGCTGCGTATCGTGCGGGCCATGCAGGACATCGTGAATAACGACGTGACCCTGACCGTTGACATGGGCAGCTTCCACATCTGGATCGCCCGCTACCTTTACAGCTTCCGGGCGCGTCAGGTGATGATCTCCAACGGTCAGCAGACCATGGGCGTTGCGCTGCCGTGGGCTATTGGCGCGTGGCTGGTCAACCCGGGGCGCAAAGTGGTCTCGGTGTCCGGCGACGGCGGCTTCCTGCAGTCAAGCATGGAGCTGGAAACCGCCGTGCGTCTTAACGCCAACGTGCTGCACATCATCTGGGTGGATAACGGCTACAACATGGTCGCCATTCAGGAAGAGAAAAAATACCAGCGCCTTTCCGGCGTGGAGTTCGGCCCGGTCGATTTCAAAGCCTATGCCGATGCCTTTGGCGCCAGGGGTTTTGCCGTGGAGAGCGCCGATGCCCTTGAACCGACGCTGCGTGCGGCGATGGATGTGAATGGCCCGGCCGTGGTGGCCATTCCCGTTGACTACAGCGATAACCCGCTGCTGATGGGCCAGCTCCATCTCAGCCAGATTTTGTGACTCACTATAAGGACAGAGAAATGCAAAAAGTTGCTCTCGTAACCGGCTCAGGCCAGGGGATTGGTAAAGCGATTGCGCTGCGCCTGGTGAAAGATGGCTTTGCTGTCGCTATCGCCGACTATAACGATGAGACGGCGCGAGCCGTTGCCGATGAAATCATCCGTAACGGCGGTAATGCCATCGCCGTGAAGGTGGATGTCTCTGACCGCGACCAGGTGTTTGCGGCAGTTGAGAAAGCCCGCACCGCGCTGGGCGGTTTCAACGTGATTGTGAATAATGCCGGGATTGCGCCGTCTACGCCCATCGAATCCATCACGCCGGAGATTGTCGACAAGGTCTACAACATCAACGTCAAAGGGGTGATCTGGGGCATGCAGGCCGCGATTGACGCGTTTCGCAAAGAGGGACACGGCGGCAAGATCATCAACGCCTGCTCCCAGGCGGGCCATACCGGTAACCCCGAACTGGCGGTATACAGCTCCAGTAAGTTCGCGGTTCGTGGCTTAACCCAGACCGCAGCACGGGATCTCGCGCCGCTGGGGATCACCGTTAACGCCTACTGCCCGGGCATCGTGAAAACGCCAATGTGGGCGGAGATTGACCGCCAGGTGTCAGAGGCGGCAGGTAAACCGCTTGGCTATGGCACCGAAACCTTTGCCAAACGTATTACGCTTGGCCGCCTGTCCGAACCGGAAGATGTCGCCGCCTGCGTTTCGTATCTCGCCGGGCCAGATTCCGACTACATGACCGGCCAGTCTCTGTTAATCGATGGTGGGATGGTGTTCAACTAAAAACGTAATACTAATAAGCTCTGACATGAGTTTTCCCCTGCCCCCGTGCAGGGGCTTTTTTTTGTCTCCTCCGCCATTGTGCATTACACTGCGCGCTGCATAACTTTAGTCATGACGATTTGACAGGCGGTAACAGCGATGAACGGTACAATCACAACGTGGTTTAAAGATAAAGGCTTTGGATTTATCAAAGATGAAAACGGTGACAACCGCTATTTTCATGTGATTAAGGTCGCCAACCCTGATCTGATCAAGAAAGATGCGGCGGTGACTTTTGAGCCAACCACCAATAACAAAGGCCTTTCCGCCTATGCGGTGAAGGTGATCCCGGAAAGTAAGCACCTCTATATTGCGGGCGAGCGCGTGAAGCTCACCTCCATCAAATCCTTCGTGGTGTTTAGCGAAGAAGAGCCTGCGGATACGGGCATCGACAAAGAGAACGCGGTGCTGTCTGTCGGGCTGCTGATGAACAACATCAAACCGAAATCCGACAAAAAGCCGGGCGAAATGCGCACGGTGAAGAAGCTGGCGATCACCACCTTCCAGAACACCACGCTGATCTTTACCGAAGATGAAATCGATATCGATGCCACGGTTAAGCTGCTGAAGTAATTTGTTGCCGGGTGGCGGCTACGCCTTACCCGGCATCAGGCAACTCAGCGTCTTACCGGCGCTCCGTTCGCCACGTAATACGCCGCTGTACTTTTCGCCAGCGGCTCGCGCCCGCGAATGGCATCAGCAATTTTCTCACCGATCATAATGGTGGTGGCGTTCAGGTTGCCGGTGATGATCTGCGGCATGATCGACGCATCCACCACGCGTAACCCTTCCAGCCCGTGAACGCGGCCTTCGCCATCGACTACCGCCATCTCGTCATAGCCCATTTTGCAGCTTCCACACGGGTGGAAGGCGGTTTCGGCGTGGTTGCGCACGAACTCGTCCAGTTGCTCGTCGGTCTGACACTCAACCCCCGGGCTGATTTCGCGGCCACGGTATTTGTCCAGCGCGGGCTGATGCATGATTTCGCGGGTGATGCGGATCGCATCGCGGAACTCCTGCCAGTCCTGCTCGTGGGACATATAGTTGAACAGGATCGCCGGATGCTGGTGCGGATCGCGCGATTTAATACGCACGTGCCCGCGGCTTGGTGAGCGCATCGACCCAACGTGACACTGAAAGCCGTGCTCTTTCACCGCGTTGGAGCCGTTGTAGTTAATCGCCACCGGCAGGAAGTGATACTGAATGTTCGGCCACTCGAACTCCTCGCGACTGCGGATAAAGCCACCCGCCTCGAAGTGGTTGCTCGCTCCCACGCCGGTGCCGCCAAACAGCCACTCGGCGCCAATCTTCGGCTGGTTCCACCACTGCAGGGCAGGGTAGAGGGAGACCGGCTCTTTGCATTCGTACTGGAGATACATCTCCAGGTGATCCTGCAGGTTTTCGCCCACGCCGGGCAGGTCATGCACCAGCGGAATATCAAACTGCTTCAGCAGTTCCGCGTTGCCCACGCCGGAGCGTTGCAGGATCTGCGGAGAGGCAATCGCCCCGGCGCACAACAGCACCTCTTTGTTTGCCGATGCTTTGGACGGAATGGTGCTTTCGCCTTCCAGCCACTCGACGCCCACGGCGCGCTTGCCGTCAAAGAGAATGCGATCGGTCATGGCATGGGTACGGATGGTCAGGTTCGGGCGCTGCTTCGCCTGGTCCAGATAGCCGCGCGCGGTGCTGGCGCGTCGGCCCTGCGGCGTAACTGTTCTGTCCATCGGGCCGAAGCCTTCCTGCTGATAGCCGTTGAGATCGTCCGTGCGCGGGTAGCCCGCCTGTACGCCCGCTTCCACCATTGCCTCAAACAGCGGGTTCACGCCCGGTTTGGAGGTGGTGACGCTCACCGGGCCGTCGCCGCCGTGGTAGTCGTTTGGACCCACGTCGCGGGTTTCAGCCTTACGGTAGTAGGGCAGGCAGTTGAGGTAGCTCCAGTGGTCCAGACCTGGCTCTTTTGCCCAGTTGTCCAGATCCATCGCGTTGCCGCGCACGTAGCACATGCCGTTGATGAGCGATGACCCGCCAAGCCCTTTACCGCGTCCGCATTCCATGCGGCGGTTATTCATATAGGGCTCTGGCTCGGTTTCGTACGCCCAGTTGTAGCGCTTGCCCTGCAGCGGGAATGCCAGTGCGGCAGGCATCTGGGTGCGGAAGTCAAAGCGGTAATCCGGGCCGCCCGCTTCAAGCAGCAGAACGGTGGTATTCGGATCTTCAGTCAGTCGTGTTGCCAGAACGTTGCCGGCAGAGCCGGCACCAATAATGATGTAGTCAAATTGCAAAAAAACCTCCCGGTTAAAATATGGACTGGAATTTACCCATCTCAACCTGGATGGACTTCACCTGGGTGTAACTCTGGAGCGTCATCACGCCGTTTTCGCGGCCGATACCGGAGTGTTTGTAGCCGCCAACCGGCATCTCTGCCGGGGATTCACCCCAGGTGTTGATCCAGCAAATACCCGCCTCAAGCTGATGAATAGCGCGATGGGCCCGGTTCAGATCGGCCGTCACGATGCCTGCCGCCAGCCCGTAGTCGGTATCGTTGGCGCGGCGAATGGCTTCTTCATCGGTTTCGTAGGTGAGAATGGACATCACCGGCCCGAAGATCTCTTCGCGCACGATGGTCATCTCGTCGGTGCAGTCGGTGAACACGGTCGGAGCGACCCACGCGCCGCTGTCAAAGCCTTCGCCCTTCAGCACGTCACCGCCGCACAGCACGCGCGCGCCTTCCTCTTTGCCTTTGGCGATATAGCGCAGCACATTGTCGCGGTGCGGGAAGCTGACCAGCGGGCCAAAGTTGGTGCTTTCATCGAACAGATCGCCCGCGCAGATGCGGCCCACGCGTTCAACGATTTTCTGCTCAAACGCGGCCTTGAACTTCGCGGGTACGAACACGCGGGTGCCGTTGGTGCAGACCTGGCCGGAGCTGAAGAAGTTGGCCATCATCGCGATGTCGGCAGCGAGATCGAGATCCGCGTCGTCAAACACAATCAGCGGGGATTTGCCGCCCAGCTCCATCGTCACCTCTTTCAGGGACGAGGCCGCCGAGTTCGCCATCACCTTTTTGCCGCTGGCGACGCCGCCGGTGAAGGAAACTTTCGCGATGCCCGGGTGTTCGGTCAGGTACTGGCCGGTCTCCGCACCCACGCCCGGCAGAACGTTAAACACGCCGTCCGGCAGGCCCGCTTCGGTGTAGATTTCCGCAAGCTTCAGGGCGGTGAGTGGGGTGACTTCGCTCGGCTTGAAGATCATCGCGTTGCCCGCCGCCAGCGCCGGGGCGGATTTCCACAGGGCGATCTGGATCGGGTAGTTCCACGCGCCAATACCCGCCACCACGCCCAGCGGCTCGCGACGGGTGTAGACGAAAGAGGTATCGCGCAGTGGGATCTGGCTGCCTTCCAGCGCCGGGATCAGCCCCGCGTAGTACTCCAGCACGTCCGCACCGGTGACGATATCCACGGTTGAGGTTTCCGAATACGCTTTACCGGTGTCGAGGGTTTCCAGCTTCGCCAGTTCGTCGTTCCGCTCGCGCAGGATATCGACGGCGCGACGCAGAATGCGCGAGCGCTCCATGGCGGTCATTGCCGCCCAGATTTTTTGCCCTTGCCGGGCACTCTGGACGGCGCGATCGACATCTTCGCGCCCGGCGGCCTGTACGGTCGCCAGAACGTCGCCGTTAGCCGGGTTAATGGTCTCGAAGGTGCGACCGCTGGTGGCGGATGTATAACCACCATTGATATAAAGCTGCTGTTCTGCCATTCGGGACATAAATTCTCCTCGGTTATTCGGTCGGTAAATGCTGGCTGATAAAGTGGCTGGTGAGCGACTGGGCTACGTTTTTATCCAGCGGTTTGCCGCTTAGCGCGGCGCGCAGCCACAGCCCGTCGATCAGCGCTGCAAGCCCGTAACCCGCCTCCTGCGCCTGTTCACGCGGCAGTTCGCGGCGGAATTCGTACACCAGGTTTGAAAGCAAACGGCGGCTGCTTACCTGTTGCAACCGGTAGAGCATCGGCTGATGCATGCTGCTCGCCCAGAAGGCCAGCCAGGTTTTCATTGCCGCGCTGCTGATCTGGGTTTCATCAAAGTTGCCGCCGACAATCGCCTGCAATCGTTGCTCTGCGCTGCCATCCGGCAGGGCATGCAGGCGGCTCAGAACCGCGTCGCGCAGCTGGCCGGTGATGTCGCGCATGGTCGCTTCCAGCAGGCCATTTTTATCTTTGAAGTAGTGACTGATGATCCCGGTTGAGACTCCCGCCCGACGGGCGATCTGCGCGATGGTTGCGTCATGCATTCCCACTTCATTTATTGCTTCCAGCGTGGCGTTGATCAGTTGCCTGCGCCGGATCGGCTGCATCCCCACTTTGGGCATTTTTGCCACTCCATTCATCAGCGTTGGTTAACCATTAAAGCGGTTTTTGATTGGACGTTCAATATAAAATGTGTCTTAATTGTTGCGGATTTGGATTTTAATAGTTACAAAAAAAGTGGGGATACTGGATGACAGATCTTTCGCAAGACAGAGAAAAGGACAAAATCAATCCGGTTGTTTTTTATACATCCGCAGGACTGATTTTGTTGTTTTCCCTGATGACGATCTTCTTTAGCGACTTCTCTGCCGAGTGGATTGGGCGCACCCTGAACTGGGTGTCGAAGACCTTCGGCTGGTACTATTTGCTGGCGGCGACGCTCTATATTGTCTTTGTTGTCTGCATTGCCTGTTCGCGCTTTGGTTCGGTGAAGCTCGGGCCCGAGCAGTCAAAACCCGAGTTTAGTCTGTTAAGCTGGGCGGCGATGCTGTTTGCCGCCGGTATCGGCATCGACCTGATGTTCTTCTCCGTGGCCGAACCGGTCACGCAATATATGCAGCCGCCGGAAGGGGCAGGGCAGACGATGGAGGCCGCGCGCCAGGCGATGGTCTGGACGCTGTTCCACTACGGACTGACCGGCTGGTCGATGTACGCCCTGATGGGCATGGCGCTCGGATACTTTAGCTATCGTTATAATTTACCCCTCACCATTCGCTCTGCGCTGTACCCCATTTTCGGTAAAAAGATTAACGGCCCGATAGGGCACAGCGTCGATATTGCGGCGGTGATCGGCACCATCTTCGGTATTGCCACCACGCTTGGCATTGGCGTGGTGCAGCTCAACTACGGGCTGAGCGTGCTGTTTGATATCCCGGATTCGCTGGCGGCGAAAGCCGCGCTGATCGCGCTGTCGGTGATTATCGCCACCATCTCGGTCACTGCCGGCGTGGATAAGGGGATCCGCGTGCTTTCCGAGCTGAACGTCGCGCTGGCGCTGGGGCTGATTCTGTTTGTGCTGTTTGTGGGCGACACCTCGTTCCTGCTCAATGCCTTAGTGCTGAACGTGGGTGACTACGTGAACCGCTTTATGGGCATGACGCTGAACAGCTTCGCCTTCGACCGCCCGGTGGAGTGGATGAACAACTGGACGCTGTTCTTCTGGGCGTGGTGGGTGGCGTGGTCGCCGTTTGTCGGCCTGTTCCTGGCGCGTATTTCACGTGGTCGCACCATCCGCCAGTTCGTGATGGGCACGCTGATCATTCCGTTCACCTTTACCCTGCTGTGGCTGTCGGTCTTTGGCAACAGTGCGCTGCATGAGATCATCCACGGCGACGCGGCGTTTGCGCAGGAGGCGATGGCGCACCCGGAGCGCGGATTCTACAGCCTGCTGGCGCAATACCCGGCGTTCACCTTTAGCGCCTCCGTTGCCACCATTACCGGCCTGCTGTTTTACGTCACCTCGGCGGATTCCGGTGCGCTGGTGCTGGGGAACTTCACCTCGAAGCTGAAGGACATCAACAGCGATGCGCCAAACTGGCTGCGTATCTTCTGGTCCGTCGCCATCGGCCTGCTGACGCTCGGCATGCTGATGACCAACGGGATTTCCGCCCTGCAGAACACCACGGTGATCATGGGTCTGCCGTTCAGCTTTGTGATCTTCTTTGTGATGGCCGGGCTGTATAAATCGCTCAAGGTGGAAGACTACCGTCGCGTCAGCGCCAGCCGCGATACCGCGCCGCGCCCGCTGGGTGCCCAGGACAGACTGAGCTGGAAGAAGCGTCTCTCGCGCCTGATGAATTACCCGGGTACGCGCTACACCAGCCAGATGATGGAGACGGTCTGCTTCCCGGCAATGGAAGAGGTGGCGCAGGAGTTGCGATTACGCGGTGCCTACGTGGAGCTGAAAAACCTGCCGCCGGAAGAGGGCGAGACCCTGGGGCATCTGGATCTGCTGGTGCATATGGGCGATGAGCAGAACTTTGTCTATCAGATCTGGCCGCAGCAGTATTCGGTTCCCGGGTTTACCTACCGCGCGCGCAGCGGCAAATCGACCTACTACCGGCTGGAGACCTTCCTGCTGGAAGGCAGCCAGGGGAATGATTTGATGGACTACAGCAAGGAGCAGGTGATTACGGATATTCTGGACCAGTATGAACGGCACCTGAACTTTATCCATCTGCACCGGGAAGCGCCGGGGAATAGCGTGATGTTCCCGGATGTGTAAGCGAATCGCATTCTAAATTGATGCCGGGTGGCGGCTTCGCCTTACCCGGCCTACCGCGAGCCAACTTTGTAGGTCTGATAAGCGAAGCGCCATCAGGCTTGTAGCAGCGTCAACACGCTGTCATCCCTTTTGTGCCAGAAGAGGGTGAAACGTGTGCCCTCCGCATATTCTCCAGCCGGGCGCGAAAGCACCAGCACAAGGGTTTTATCATCTAACGCTGCGACTCTCGCACAGTCAAAACCCATGTAAATCTTTACCTGCGGAAACAGCGCTTTAAACAAACTTTCTTTCGCGCTAAACGCGAGCGTCAGCGCCTGTGCAAAAGGGTAGCCTGAACGCGTTAAACACGCCGCTTCCTGCCCATTGATGATACCGTCCTGGATTTCATGGGCTTCACGCTCGGAAAGGATCGCCTCTGTATCGATACCTACAAGGGCATGAGGATGGTGAACCACAACCGCCATCGCCTGCGTGCCGCTGTGGGTGATGCTACCCGAAACCCCGTGCGGCCAGAGCGGTTCGCCGCTGGGGCCGATGCCGGGAACGGCGTGGCCAGGTAAGGCATGCGCGGCGGCGATGCGGCCCGCCAGATGCTCGGCTTTGCGTTTGCGTCCGGCGTCAGCCAGCTGTTCGTGATGGGGGAGCCAGAGGAGATCGGCGTCGATGAAGGTGGTGGGGGCGAAGGTGATGCGGTGAACGGTGAGGCTGGCGAGAACGAACGTGCTGTGGGTTGTGTGCATGGTATTCCCTTCAGAATTGTGCGGCCTGTTGCCCTCACCCCGGCCCTCTCCCACAGGGAGAGGGGGGAAGTCACTGTCTGTATCAGAATCGGGTATTCACGCTCATATACCACGTGCGGCCTGGCTCATTATAGGTATAAGCCCCCGCGCCGTACATATAGGCACCCGTCGAGGTATTCCCGGTGGTCTGGGCATTACCCGCACGCCACTGGCGTTTGTCGAAGACATTATCCACGCCGCCGGTCAGGCTGACGTTTTTGGTCACGTCCCACGTCGCGCTCAGGCCAAGGATGCTATACGGGCTGACCTCGTCTTTCTCTGACCCGGTCACCGGCTGACCTTTGTAGTTGTACTTCTTCGGCTGCTGCTTGCCGTACCAGGTGAAGGTCGACTGGAGCGACACATCCTGATGCACCTGCCAGCTCAGGGTAGAGTTCAGCGTGTACTCCGGGATGATCGACAGACGGTCGCCGGTCTCCTTGTTCTTGCTCTGCAGCATGTAGGTGATGTTGTTGGTCCAGTTGATGGTGTCGCTGACCGGCACGTTCAGGGAACCTTCCAGGCCTTCAACCACCGCTTTCGGCACGTTCTCCCACTGGTAGATATCGGTGGTGACTTTGCTGGTGGAGGTCTGGCCGATTGGCGCATAGCCCGCTTCAATCTTGTTGCGATAGTCGTTGCGGAACCAGGTCACGCCCGCCAGCCAGCCGTCGCGTTTCCACTCCAGACCAATCTCTTTGTTGATGCTGGTTTCGGCTTTCAAATCGTCGTTACCCATCATGTAGCAGCCCACGCCGTCAGAGCTTGCGTAGCAGCCCTGGCCCTTGCTGTATAACAGGTAGTTCGGGTTGGTCTGGTACAGGCTCGGTGCTTTGTAGGCACGCGCAATACCCATCTTCAGGGTGAAATCATCCCCCAGACCCTGCGACAGGTTCAGGGACGGGCTCCAGTTGTTACCCACGATGGTGTGATGGTCGAAGCGCAGCGCCGGGGTTAGCATGGTGCTGTCGGTCAGCTCCATATTGTTTTCCGCAAACAGGGAGAAAATCTCTGCGGAGGTATACGGGCTGCGATCGTCGCTCATCCCTGGAATGGTCCCGCCCTGCAGGGTTTGCGAGAAGGAGGTGGAATCCTTCATGCGCTGCTGGTTCCACTCGGTGCCCAGCGTCAGGTTCTGGTTGACGATGAAATCAATCGGCAGGTTGATCTCACTGTGCAGCATGACGTCGGCCAGGTCGGTATCGGTGAATTTATCGCTGTTGAACAGCCCTTCGGTTCCTCCGGCCAGCCCTTCACCCAGACGTGAGTTGCGGGTGTGTTCGTACTGTGCCCAGTTGCTGGTGGTAATGCCGTTATCCCAGCCGCCGTTCCACGTGACGGCGAAGTTCTGACGATAGATACGGTTGGTCTCTTTACCGTAGTTCTTCTTCACCAGCGCATTGTCGTTGTTGGTGTTCTGGGTATCACCGGCGTAGAGGTTGTTCTGGCGGCTGTACCCCGCTTCAAACTCCAGAGACTGCATTGGCGCAAAGTCCCAACGCACCACGCCATTGATGTCTTTGTTTTCTACCCCTTCACGGCCTGCAGGCAGGGTGTTGGCATAGGCGCCGGTACGCTCGGACTGATGGCCCTGGTTGATGTCCCACGCATCGGCCTGGGTTTTGTCGAGGTTACCGTACATGCGGAAGCTGAAGTCGCCGCCCAGCGGGCCGCTCAGGCTGAAGTTGGTGCGTTTTGTGGAACCTTCATCCTTGTGTTCAGGCGCGTTCAGATAGGTGTTCCAGGATCCGTGCCACTGGTCGTCGAATTTTTTGGTGATGATGTTCACCACGCCACCTGCCGCACCGTTGCCGTAACGCGCGGCGGCCGGGCCACGGATCACTTCAATACGCTCGATCATCTCAGGCGGCACCCAGCCGGTATCACCGCGGGTGTCGCGCTCGCCGCGCCAGCCCAGACGAATCGAGTTACGGCTGGTGACCGGTTTGCCGTCGATCAGGATCAGGGTGTTTTCCGGGCCCATACCGCGGATATCAATCTGGCGGTTGTTACCGCGCTGGCCGCTGGTGGAGTTACCGGTCAGGTTAACGCCCGGCATGGTGCGGATGATTTCAGACACGTCACGCGCGGGCGGATTTTTACGGATCTCATCGGCGGTAATGGTGGAAACCCCCGGCGCCTGCAAATTCTGCTCGGCGGCGGTGATCACCATGGTGTCTTCATGCTGCGCGGAGGCGGTGTTGTCGTCTGCCATGGCAGGCAGCGCGACGCCATAAATCCCTAAATTGACCAGCAAGGCCAGAGAGTGAATCTTCTTATTCATTGGATGTCCCGCTTTTATGGTTTCTTATGAACGCGCTTCCCACAGCGCGGGCATTACGCTATTGCAAATGCAAATAGTTATCAATAATATTATCAATAAAATTTGTCCTGAAACAAAAAAGACTGTTAAACATGAGGTTAGAAGGGTGACGGTGTTAACAACGGGAAGTGAAGCCTGGTGGCAGTCGAAAAACGGCCCGGAATGGGTGCGTGAACAGGGGAAATATCGGGTCACGTTCTGGTGGCGCGATCCAGCGGGAACGCAACAGACCTCGGCGGTGAAACGCGTCTGGCTGTATATCACCGGCGTAACCGATCACCATAAAAATGCCCGCCCACAATCCCTCGAACGCATCCCGGACACCGATGTCTGGCAATGGCAGGGCGAGTTCAGCCCCCTGTGGCGCGGCAGTTACTGCTTTATCCCCTCAGAGAATACAGACGATTTTGCGCCCGATGTGTTTCACGGTGAGCAGCCGGATCGCCTGGCGCTGCGCGAAGGCTGGCGCAAGCTGCTGCCGCAGGCGATGTCTGATCCGCTTAATGCCCAGAGCTGGCGAGGCGGGCGAGGGCATGATGTCTCTGCGCTGGAGATGCCCGACGCTCCGGTGCAGCCCGGCTGGGATCGCCCCAATACGCCATACCGGCAGCCGGTATGCATTGACTGGCAGAGCAATCGACTGGGCAATCGTCGTCGCGTCTGGATATTTACCACCGGCGATGACGATCCGGAACGCCCGCTGGCGGTGCTGCTCGACGGCCAGTTCTGGGCCGAGAGCATGCCCGTCTGGCCAGCGCTGACGGCGCTAACCCTCGGACGCAAACTGCCGCCTGCCGTCTACGTTTTAATCGATGTGATAGATATGGCGCATCGCAATAACGAATTGCCCTGTAACCCCGATTTCTGGCTGGCAGTGCAGGAAGAACTTCTCCCTCTTGTAAAACAACACACGTCGTTCAGCGACCGCGCAGACCGTACGGTGGTCGCAGGCCAGAGCTTCGGCGGTCTCTCCTCGCTTTATGCCGCACTTAACTGGCCGCAGCGTTTTGGCTGCGTGCTGAGCCAGTCCGGCTCTTACTGGTGGCCGCATCGCGGCGGGCAGCAGGAAGGGCTGCTTATCACCCAACTGAAAGCGGGTGAGAAAACCGCACGCGGCCTGCGCATCGTCCTTGAGGCCGGGCGCAACGAGCCGCTGATTTACCGCGCGAATCAGGCCATTTACGACGAACTGCGCACACAGCAGCAGGTTTACTGGCGTCAGGTTGACGGCGGACACGACGCGCTTTGCTGGCGCGGTGGGCTGACGCAGGGGCTGATGACCCTCTGGCAGCCGCTTATTCACTAACGGAGTCTGTATGGAATTCAGCAATCCTTTCGATAATCCGCAGGGGCAGTTTGCTATTTTGCGTAACGATCAGGGGCAGTACAGCCTGTGGCCGCAGCAGTGCGAATTGCCCGCTGGCTGGCGCGTAGTATGCGACGCGCAATCGCAGGACGCATGCCAGCAGTGGCTGGCCGAACACTGGCAGACGCTCAGCCCCTCTAATTATGCGGGGGAGCATGCATGAACCGTCTGCCGCTTGTTGCCGCCCAGCCGGGCATCTGGATGGCGGAGCAGCTTTCCAGCCTGCCGAACGCCTGGAGCGTGGCACACTACACCGAACTGAAAGGCGATATTGACGCACCGCTGCTGGCAAAAGCCATTGCCGAAGGCATGATGCAGGCCGACACGCTGCGCATGCGCTTCACCGAGGATAACGGTGAGGTGTGGCAGTGGGTGGATGCATCAATGACGCTGCCTGAACCGGAAATCGTGAATGCCGGTTCCCATGACGCCGCCGTGGCGCTGATGGACGCAGACCTTAACCAGAACCTTCGTGTCGACAGCGGTCAGCCCCTGGCGTTTCACCTGCTGATTCAGATCGGTCCGCAACACTGGTACTGGTATCAGCGCTATCACCATTTAGTGGTCGATGGCTTCAGCTTCCCGGCGATTACCCGCCAGATCGCCGCGATTTATGCCGCGTGGAAGAGGGGCGAGTCCACGCCTGACTCCCCGTTTACGCCGTTCGCCGGGGTGGTGGAGGAGTATCAGCGCTACCGCGACAGCGAGGCGTATCAGCGCGACGGCGCCTTCTGGGCTGAGCAGCGCAAACAGCTTCCTTCTCCGGTTTCGCTTTCCTCTGCGCCGCTACCTGGGCGCGCCGCCACCACCGACATCCTGCGCCTGAAAATCGCCGCCGATGGCCGCGCCTTCAGCCAGCTTGCGCAGGCCGCAGGACAGGTACAGCGCACCGATCTGGCGCTTGCGCTGGTGGCGCTGTGGCTGGGCCGTCTCACCGGACGGCTGGACTACGCCGCCGGGTTTATCTTTATGCGCCGCATGGGCTCCGCTGCGCTGACCGCGACCGGCCCGGTGCTCAACGTGCTGCCGCTGGCGGTGAACATTCATCCGCACGAGAGCCTGCCGGAACTGGCGCAGCGCCTGGCAAACCAGCTGAAAAAAATGCGTCGCCACCAGCGCTACGACGCCGAGCAGATCGTGCGCGACAGCGGGCGTGCCGCAGGGGATGAAGCCCTGTTCGGCCCGGTGCTCAACGTCAAGGTATTCGATTACCAACTGGACATCGACGGCGTGGAGGCCACCACCCACACGCTGGCCACCGGCCCGGTTAACGATCTGGAGCTGGCATTGTTCCCGGACGAGCAGGGCGGGCTGAGCATTGAGATCCTCGCCAATAAACAGCGCTACGATGAAACCACGCTGGCCCGTCACGTGGCGCGCCTGAATGGGATGTTGACGCAATTTGCCGCTAACCCGGACCTGCGCTGTGGCGAGGTTGAAACGGTCTCAGAGCAGGAATACCAGCAGCTTGCACGCATCAACGATACCGGGCTGGCGCTACCGTCCACCACGCTTGCGGAACTGGTGGCGGAACAGGCGAGCAAAACGCCGGACGCGCCCGCACTGGCGGATGCGCACATCGAGCTCAGCTATCGCCAGATGCGCGAGCAGGTGGTGGCACTGGCGCATCTGTTGCGTGAGCGCGGCGTGAAACCGGGCGACAGCGTGGCGGTGGCGCTGCCGCGCTCGGTATTCCTGACGTTAGCGCTGCATGGCATTGTGGAGGCGGGGGCCGCGTGGTTGCCGCTGGATACCGGCTACCCGGACGATCGTCTGCGGATGATGCTGGAGGACGCGAAGCCGTCGCTGCTTATCACCACCGACGAACAGCGTCCGCGCTTTAGCGATCTGTCCGTTGGGACGTTTAGTTACAACACACTATTACCGGCTGCGGAGGCTGAACCGCTGCGGCTGGCAAAGCCGGAGCAGACGGCGTACATCATCTTTACGTCGGGCTCGACAGGGCGTCCGAAAGGGGTAATGGTCGGGCATACTGCCATCGTTAACCGTCTGAAATGGATGCAGGATCACTACCCGCTGACGGCGTGTGACGTGGTGGCGCAGAAAACACCGTGCAGCTTTGACGTGTCGGTCTGGGAGTTCTGGTGGCCGTTTATCGCCGGGGCGAAGCTGGTGATGGCCGAGCCGGACGCGCACCGTGATCCTCAGGCCATGCAGCACTTCTTTGCGCACTATGGCGTCACCACCACCCACTTTGTGCCGTCGATGCTGGCGGCGTTTGTCGCCTCGCTGACGCCGGAAAACGCCGACTGCTGTAAGAGCCTCAGGCAGGTATTCTGCAGCGGGGAAGCACTGCCGACGGAACTTTGTCGCGAATGGGAGCGGCTCACCCACGTGCCGCTGCATAACCTCTACGGCCCGACGGAAGCGGCGGTGGACGTTAGCTGGTATCCGGCATTTGGACCAGAGCTGGCGGCAGTTGCAGGTAACAGCGTGCCGATCGGTTTCCCGGTATGGAACACCGGGTTGCGGATCCTGGATGCGATGATGCGCCCGGTACCGTTTGGCGTGGCGGGCGATCTCTATCTCACCGGCATTCAGCTGGCGCAGGGGTATCTGGGGCGTCCGGATCTCACCGCCAGCCGCTTTATTGCCGATCCGTTCGCGCCGGGCGAGCGGATGTACCGTACCGGTGACATCGCCCGCTGGCTGGACAACGGCGCGGTGGAGTATTTAGGCCGCAGCGACGACCAGCTGAAAATTCGCGGCCAGCGCATCGAGCTTGGCGAAATCGACCGGGCGATGCTGTCGCTGCCCGACGTGGCTCAGGCGGTGGCGCACGCCTGCGTGTTCAACCAGGCGGCGGCCACGGGCGGCGATGCCCGTCAACTGGTGGGATATGTGGTTTCTGAATCCGGCTTACCGCTGGATCGCGACGCGCTGCTTGCCTCACTCAGATCGCAATTGCCGCCGCATATGGTGCCGGTGGTGTTACTGCAAATCAGTGCGCTGCCGTTAAGCGCAAACGGCAAGCTGGATCGCAAGGCGCTGCCGCTGCCGGAGCTGACCAGCAAAACCAGCGGACGCGCACCGGAAAGTGCAACCGAAATTGCCGTCTCGCAGGCGTTTGCGTCTTTGCTGGGCTGTGCGGTAAACGACATCGAAGCCGACTTCTTTGCCCTCGGCGGCCACTCGCTGCTGGCGATGCGCCTGGCCGCACAGCTCAGCCGTACGTTCGCCCGCAAGGTGACGCCGGGGCAGATAATGGTCGCCTCTACGGTCAGCAGGCTGAGTGCTCTGCTGGATTCGCCGATAAGCGACGAGCAGGCGCAGCGTCTGGGTTATGAAACCTTGCTGCCGCTGCGCGAAAGCGACGGCCCGACGCTGTTCTGCTTCCATCCGGCTTCCGGTTTCGCCTGGCAGTTCAGCGTGCTGGCGCGCTACCTTAGCCCGCGCTGGTCCATTACCGGAATTCAGTCGCCGCGCCCGGAGGGGCCGATGCAGCAGTGTGCGGATCTGGATGGGGTGATTGAACATCATCTGACTACGTTACGTGCCCGGCAGCCCTACGGGCCGTATTACCTGTTCGGCTACTCGCTTGGCGGTACGCTGGCGCAGGGGATTGCTGCGCGTCTGCGTGAACAGGGCGAAACCGTCGCCTTCCTTGGTCTGCTGGATACCTGGCCACCGGAAACCCAGAACTGGGCGGAAAAAGAGGCCAACGGACTCGACCCGGCGGTGCTGGCCGAAATTGAGCGCGAGCGACAGGCGTTTATCGCCGCCCAGCAGGGGCAGGGCTCCAGCGCGCTATTCAACGCCATTGAAGGTAACTACGCCGACGCGGTGCGGCTGCTCACCACGGCGCACAGCTCGCGGTTTGACGGGAAAGCAACGCTGTTTGTTGCCGAGCGCACGCGAACGATGGATCCGCAGGTGGCGTGGTCGCCGTGGGTAAATGAACTGGAGGTATACAGCCAGGATTGCGCCCATGTGGACATCATTTCGCCGCAGGCGTTTGAGAAGATTGGGCCGGTGTTGCAGAAGATGTTGGGGTAGTGATTTCCCCTCACCCTAACCCTCTCCCACGGGGAGAGGGGATGGTTTGCTCCCTCTCCCTGTGGGAGAGGGCCGGGGTGAGGGCATCAGCGCGCACGCTTTCCAAGCGGCACCACCAGCGGTGTGCCCGCCACCGGGTCGTCAATAATCATGCAGCGCATGCCATAGATCCGCTCAATAAGCGCTGGCGTCACAATCTCCTTCGGCGCGCCCTGCGCCACAATTTCGCCGTCGCGCAGTGCAATTAAATGCGTGGCATAGCGGCAGGCCTGATTCAAATCATGCAGCACCGCCGCCAGGGTGTAACCCTGCGTGCGGTTGAGCTCGCTCAGCAACTCGAGCAGATCGATCTGATGGCTGATATCAAGCCAGGTCGTCGGTTCATCCAGCAGCATAATGGAGGTCTCCTGCGCCAGCACCATCGCGATCCACGCCCGTTGACGCTGCCCGCCGGAAAGCGTGTCCACGCTCTGCCGGGCAAGGTCCGTAATGCCCGTTGCCTGCATCGCGCGGTTCACCGCGTCTTCATCTTCCTTGCGCCAGCGGGTAAACAGCGGCTGGTGCGGATAGCGTCCGCGTGAGACCAGCTCCTGCACCGTGATGTCTCCCGGCGTGGTGGCGTTTTGCGCCAGCAGCCCGATGCGCCTGGCCACCTCTTTACTGGCAAAGCGCTGGATCTGCTCGCCGTCGAGGAATACGTGGCCTTCAACCGGCGTCATCAGGCGGCTGAGGGTGCGCAGCAGGGTCGACTTGCCGCAGCCGTTCGGGCCGATAATCGCCGTGAAATGGCCGTCAGGAATGTTGACGGTTAAGTCATGGGCAACGATTTTTTTGCCGTAACCGAGAGTAAGGCTTTCGCCGCGCAAGCGGGTGGTTGAATCGGTCATTTCTTGCGTGACTCCTGAACGAGCAAGACGATGAGGTAAATCCCGCCAAGGCTGACGGTGACAACGCCCACCGGAAGTTGATAAGGCATAAACAGCCGCTGGGCGCAGAGATCGGCGGCCAACAGTAACATTGAGCCGCACAGCGCCGCCTGGGTTAAGCCCCAGCGGACCGTACCGCTAAGACGACGCGCAATGTGAGGGGCAACAAGGGCGATAAAGGAGATGGGTCCGGCAATCGCGGTGGAGGCCGCGGTGAGCAACACGGCGACCAGCATCAGCATCAGACGCGAACGCTCAACGCCGACCCCCAGCGCACAGGCGCTGTCGTCACCCATTTCCAGCAGCCGCATACGCCGCACCAGCAGCAGCGCGGCGATAAACATCAGCAGAATCAATGGCGCGGCAGGCCAGACTTTGCCCCAGGTCAGGCCGTTGAGGGAACCGGCATACCACAGCCCGGCCGACAGCGCCGTTTCCAGCGAAGCCTGCAGCAGCAGCCAGGTATTGAACGCCATCAGCATGGCACGCACGCCGATACCGATAATGATCAGGCGGAAAGTGTCGATACCGTTGCGCCAGGCAAGCAGCCAGATCACCAGCGCGGTCAGTATCCCGCCGGTCATCGCCGTCACGGTGATGGCCGTCAGATGCTGACCAAACAGCACCATCGCGACCAGCACGCCGCTCCAGGCGCCGGTGTTGAGACCCATTACATCCGGGCTACCGAGCGGATTGCGCATCAGCGACTGGAAAATCGCGCCGCTGACGCCAAGCGCGGCACCCACCAGCATCGCCATTGCCACGCGCGGCAGTCGCCACTCCGTCACCACCATCGTGACAGCGCGCGGGGCGCTGCCGGTGAGCGCGTTAAACACCTGGGCCAGATCGAGCGTCACTGCGCCGCTGCACAGGCTTGCGATTGCCAGCATCAGAATGGCGATAACCAACAGCGAAACGCTGACGATCAAACGACGAGAGGGGGCCATCATGCGTCACCTCCGCGTTTACGTCGTACCAGGAAGATCAGGACCGGCGCGCCGATAAAGGCGCTGACCACCGAAACGCGCAGTTCGCCGGGAACCAGAAGACGCCCGACAACATCAGCGAACAAGAGCAGGGCCGGGGTTGCCAGCAGCGTCACCGGCAGCGACCAGCGGTGATCGGCCCCCACCAGCCAGCGCGACAGATGCGGCATCATCAGCCCGATAAAGGCAATCGGGCCGACCACTGCCGTCGCACTGCCGCACAGCACGGTGATGACCACTAATCCCGTCAATTGGCTTCGTGCCACGCGGTTGCCGAGCGCGGTGGCGGTGTCGCTGCCAAGGCTCAGGCTGTTCAGCGCCCGGCTTAAACCGAGTGCCACGGCGGCGGCAATCATCACCGGGATGACCACCACCTTAAGCGTCTCCAGCGTGCGGATATCCAGCGAACCGGCTTGCCAGAAGCGGAGCTGGTCGTAAACATCCGGGTTAAGCAGGGCGATGCCGTTAGATAACCCTTCCAGCACGGCGGCAAGCGCCACGCCCGCCAGCGTCAGACGTACCGGGCTAAGCTGCCCGCCGCCCTGGCTGCCGGTGAATGCGACAATCAGCGAGGCCGCCAGCGCGCCGCAAAAGGCCATTACCAGTTGTTCTGAGGGAGAGGTAAACCCGAACAGCGCCGCACCAAGCACAATGGCAAAGCTGGCACCGCTATTCACGCCAAGAATGCCGGGGTCAGCCAGCGGGTTGCGGGTGAGGGTTTGCATAAGTGCCCCCGCAAGCCCCAGTGCGCCACCGGCAAGTAATCCGGCCAGGGTACGGGGCAGGCGGGCATCCAGCACGATGGTGCAGTCGGCGCTCTGACAGGTACCGGAGAGCGCATCAACAATCACGGAGGCGGGCAGCGGTTTCGCACCAACCAGCAGACTGAGCGCCATCGCAAGGATTAACAGCAGCAATAACACGGGCACGGCAACGGCGCGCACCGCAGAAGAAGAGGAAAACGACATAGCAACATCCATGATTTGATAATGATAGTGATTATCGTTATCTATCTTATTTGGCTATGTTAGCATGTGCGCCCATGGAATGGGTAGAAATAGACTCAAGGTCTTGTCATGAATCAAAAATCCTGGCTGATTAACCTCAGCCTGCTGAAGACGCACCCGGCGTATCGCGCCGTGTTTATCGCGCGTTTTATCTCCATTTTGTCCCTCGGCCTGCTCGGCGTTGCCGTCCCGGTACAGATCCACACGTTGACGCACTCAAGCTGGCTGGTCGGGCTGTCGGTCACCTTAACCGGCGGGACGATGTTTATCGGTCTGATGATCGGCGGCGTGCTGGCCGACAGGTACGAACGCAAGAAGCTGATCCTGCTGGCGCGCGGCACCTGCGGGGTGGGGTTTGTCGGATTGTGCCTGAACGCAATGCTGCCAGAACCCTCCTTACTCGCCATTTACGCCCCTTGGGCTGTGGGATGGTTTCTTTGCTTCGTTAGGCGTGACGGCGCTGCTGGCCGCCACACCCGCGCTGGTAGGGCGTGAGAATTTGATGCAGGCGGGGGCAATTACCATGCTTACGGTCCGTCTTGGCTCGGTGATATCGCCGATGGTGGGCGGCCTGCTGCTGGCCACCGGTAACGTGGCGTGGAACTACGGCCTCGCGGCGGCGGGGACGTTTATCACCACCTTAACCTTGTTGCGTCTGCCGCTTCTGCCACCGCCACCGCAGCCGCGTGAGCATCCGCTGAAATCGCTGATGGCGGCGATCCGGTTTCTGTTCAGCAACCCGCTGATTGGTGGTATTGCGCTGCTCGGTGGTCTGCTGACGATGGCGAGCGCCGTACGCGTGCTGTATCCGGCGCTGGCGGGGGTGTGGCAGATGAGCGCCTCAGAGATTCGCGTGCTGTACGCCGCCATTCCGCTCGGCGCGGCGTGTGGTGCGCTAACCAGCGGCAGGCTGGCGCAGAGCGCGCGTCCAGGGTTGATTATGCTGTTGACGACACTGGCATCGTTTATCGCGATGGGGTTCTTCAGCCTGATGCCGGTCTGGGCGCTGGGTGTGCTGTGTCTGGTGCTCTTCGGCTGGCTGAGCGCCATCAGTTCTCTATTGCAGTACACCCTGATCCAGACCCAGACGCCGGAGGGGATGCTCGGGCGCATCAACGGCCTGTGGACCGCGCAAAACGTGACGGGCGATGCCATTGGCGCGGCGATCCTCGGTGGGCTGGGGGCCGTCATGACGCCGGTGGCTTCGGCGAGCACCAGCGGGTTTGCGTTAGCCGTTGTTGGTGGGATCCTGTTAATGGTATTAGCAGAATTGCGCCGGTTCAGGCAGGAGGTTGTATTGAACGACGGTGCGGCCTGATGCTCTCACCCCAGCCCTCTCCCACGGGGAGAGGGAGGGAAAATGCCTACTTAAACAATGCATTTAATCTCTCTAACACCAGCATCGCGCTGTAATAATCCAGGCGGAACGTCTCCGTTCCCAGTGCCCACACGCGTTTATTCTTCACCGCAGGCAGGTGAGCCAGCAGCGGGTTGGCGTAAATCGCCTCAACGTCTTTTTGATCGCCGGCAAACAGGAAAAGGCCTTCACCGTTCAGCCCGGTAGCCAGATTTTCACCGCCTAACTGGATGATGTCGTGACGTTTGCCCTGACTTTTTGGTGTGTGCAGCCCGGCAGGCAGTTCGGCCAGGGTAAAGCCTAACTGGTGCAACAGCTGGCCCTGGGCAGACTCCGCGGTCCACAGGTTAGCGCTGTGCGCGGCAGCAGTGTACACAATGGCGTTCACCGGTTGCGGCGGCAGCGTCATCTGCTGTTTCACCTGCGCGAGTTGTTTATCGAATGCTGCAATGCGTTCGGCGGCCTGTTTTTCCTGTCCGGTTATCGTGCCTAACTGCTTCAGCAGTTCCTGCCAGCTTTTGTCGTCGTAGTTGATGATGAGCGTCGGCGCGATGGCGGAGAGCTGATCGTACAACGCCAGGGCCGAATCTCCGCCGGTCGCGCTAATCAGAATCAGATCCGGCATCTGCGCCGCCACCGCTTCCGCACTCGGCTCGCCAATGTACAGGCGCGCCACGTTGCGCTGTTTCGCAATATCACCCCACTGACGTAAAAAGCCCTGCGCATCCGCCACGCGGTTATTGGGCGTGGTCGCCCCGCTGGCCACTACCGGAGCGTCAATCGCCAGCAATGAGCCGGTCAGGGTCACGCTGGTGGAGACAATGCGCGTGGGTTTGCTCTCCAGGGTATGCACGCCGCGGCTGTCGGTTACCTGACGCGGCCAGTCGGCGGCGATGGCTGAGGTTAGTCCTAAAACAAAACATCCCGTTAAAAGAAGGGCATTACGGCAAACGGCGGGGAATTTCACAACGCGGCATCCTGTTCTCTTTGAAGTTAATGCTTCTCATTTTCATGATTGCGGCGAGGGGATGCAAGCGATACTCGCACAAGATGTTCGCTCTGCGGTTGACACCGGCGCGATGTGGGATTAGGTTAGCCAACGAAAATATAAATGATAATCATTATTGCTTCTTTTATCATTTTATGGAGGATGATATGGATACGTCCCTGGCTGAGGAAGTTCAGCACACCGCGACCACGCTGCCATCAGACAGCTTTTTCTTTATGTCGCCTTACCGCAGTTTTACCACGTCAGGCTGTTTTTCCCGTTTCTCTGAACCCGCCGAGGGCGGTGATAACCCGTCGGGGGCCTTCCAGCAGAAACTGGCTCAGGCTTTCCGCAACGCGAAGGCCAGCGGCATTGCCCATCCCGTGATGGTGGGAGCCATCCCGTTCGATACCCGCAAGCCCTCATCCCTGTTTATTCCGCAGCACTGGCAGACCTTTTCACGCCCGGCGCGTCAGCAGTCCGCGCGCTATTTTTCTGCTTCCCAGGCGTTGAGCGTGGAAACCCGCACTGAGATCCCGCCGCAGCCCGTGTTTGAAGAGATGGTTGCCCGTGCGGCAGCGCTCACCGCCACGCCACAGGTGAACAAAGTGGTGCTGTCGAGGCTGATTGATATTGCGACGGATAAAAAGATTGATAGCGGCGCGCTGATGGAGCGACTGATCGCCCAGAATCCGGCCAGCTTCAACTTCCATGTGCCGCTGGAAGATGGCGGCGTGCTGCTGGGCGCGAGCCCGGAACTGCTGCTGCGTAAAGAGGGGACACACTTTAGCTCTCTGCCGCTGGCGGGCTCTGCGCGTCGTCAGCCGGATGACGTGCTGGATCGCGAGGCGGGTAATAAGCTGCTGGCCTCCGAGAAGGATCGCCACGAGCACGATCTGGTGACCCAGGCGATGAAAGCCATTCTGGCACCGCGCAGCCATCATCTCAGCATGCCAGCTTCCCCGCAGCTGATCACCACCCCAACGCTCTGGCATCTGGCGACGCCAGTGGAAGGGGAGGCCCGTGAAAATGAGAACGCCCTGACTCTGGCCTGTCTGCTGCACCCGACGCCTGCGCTGAGCGGTTTCCCGCATCAGGCGGCAAAAGAGCTGATTGCCGGGCTGGAGCCGTTCGACCGCGAACTGTTTGGCGGCATCGTTGGCTGGTGTGACAGCGAAGGCAACGGCGAGTGGGTGGTGACCATCCGCTGCGCACGTTTGCTTAAAAATCGCGTTCGCCTGTTTGCCGGTGCGGGCATTGTGCCAGCCTCCTCCCCGGTGGGCGAGTGGCGCGAAACCGGGGTGAAGCTCTCCACCATGCTCAACGTTTTTGGTTTGCACTGAGGAATCATCATGACCATCCCCTTTACCCGTTGGCCTGAGGAGTTTGCCCGGCGCTACCGTGAAAAAGGCTACTGGCAGGATCTGCCGCTGACCCACATTCTGACCGACCACGCGGAGAAAGATACCGTCGCCATTATTGACGGTGAACGTCACCTGACCTGGCGCGCGTTCAACCAGGCGGTGAATAACCTGGCCTCCGCCCTGCAGGGGCAAGGCGTGCGTCGTGGCGAGACCGCGCTGGTTCAGCTCGGCAACGTGGCTGAGTTTTACATCACCTTTTTCGCGCTTCTGCAGGTGGGTGTGGCCCCGGTGAACGCGCTCTTCAGCCACCAACGCAACGAGCTGAACGCCTACGCCGCACAGATCAAACCCGCGCTGCTGATTGCCGACCGCGAGCACGCCCTGTTTGCAGGCGATGATTTCCTGAACCGTTTTGTGGATGAACATCGCTCTGTGCGTGTTGTCCTGCTGCGTGGCGATAACGGCGCACATGCCCTGGAGGCGGCCATCGCCCACCCGGCGGCCCATTTCATCCCCAACCCCACGCCCGCCGACGAAGTGGCGTTCTTCCAGCTTTCAGGCGGCAGTACCGGCACGCCAAAGCTGATCCCGCGTACGCATAACGATTACGACTACAGCATTCGTCGCAGCAACGAAATTTGCGGCATTACCGCGGATACCCGCTATCTGAATGCGCTACCGGCGGCCCATAACTACGCCATGAGTTCCCCGGGTTCGTTAGGGGTATTCATGGCTGGTGGCTGCGTGGTGCTGGCGCACGATCCGAGCGCCACGATCTGCTTCCCGCTGATTGAACGCCATCAAATTAACGTCACCTCGCTGGTGCCCCCGGCGGTCAGCCTGTGGTTGCAGGCGATTGCCGACGGCGCGGGCAATGCGCAGCTTAAATCGCTGAAGCTGCTGCAGGTGGGGGGCGCACGCCTCTCCGCCACGCTTGCCGCGCGTATTCCGGCGGAAATTGGCTGCCAGCTACAGCAGGTGTTCGGCATGGCGGAAGGGCTGGTGAATTACACCGCTCTCGACGATACCCCGGAACGCATCATCCACACCCAGGGCCGTCCGATGTGCCCGGATGACGAAGTATGGGTGGCGGACGAGCAAGGCAACCCGCTGCCGCGTGGCGAAACAGGACGTCTGATGACCCGTGGGCCGTACACCTTCCGCGGCTATTTCAACAGCCCGGAACACAACGCCAGCGCCTTTGATGCCAACGGGTTTTACTGCTCCGGCGATCTGATTGCCATCGACGAGCAGGGGTACATCACCGTGCAGGGGCGCGAGAAAGATCAGATCAACCGCGGCGGGGAGAAGATCGCCGCTGAAGAGATCGAAAACCTGCTGCTGCGCCATGAGGCGGTGATCCACGCCGCGCTGGTGAGCATGGAGGACAGCCTGTTGGGCGAGAAAAGCTGCGCGTTTCTGGTGGTGAAACAGCCGCTGCGCGCGGTTGAGGTGCGTCGCTTCCTGCGCGAGCAGGGCGTTGCCGAATTCAAACTGCCGGATCGCGTGGAGAGCGTGGATGCGCTGCCGTTAACGCCGGTCGGCAAAGTCGATAAGAAACAGTTGCGCCTGTGGATCGCTGAACGCGCCCGGGCCTGAGGAACAGAGTATGGCTATTCCAAAATTAACCGCTTATGCGCTGCCAACTGCCGCAGAGTTGCCGACAAGTAAAGTGAACTGGGCGTTTGAGCCTGAACGTGCCGCGCTGCTGATCCACGATATGCAGGAGTATTTTCTGAACTTCTGGGGCGAAAACAGCGCGATGATGCAGCAGGTGGTGGCGAACATCGCCAGACTGCGCGCATACTGTAAAGCGCACAACATTCCGGTTTACTACACCGCCCAGCCGAAAGAGCAGAGCGACGAAGACCGCGCCCTGCTGAATGACATGTGGGGCCCGGGCCTGACCCGCTCCCCGGAGCAGCAGCGCATCGTCGCTGAACTGACCCCGGATGAAGCGGACACCGTGCTGGTGAAGTGGCGCTACAGCGCGTTTCATCGCTCGCCGCTGGAGCTGATGCTGAAAGAGACAGGCCGCAATCAGCTGCTGATCACCGGCGTGTATGCTCACATCGGCTGCATGACCACCGCCACCGATGCGTTTATGCGCGACATCAAACCCTTCTTTATTGCCGACGCGCTGGCAGATTTTACCCGCGAAGAGCATCTGATGTCGCTCAACTATGTGGCGGGGCGTTCCGGCCGCGTGGTGATGACCGATGACCTGTTGCCGTCGGTTCCGGCCTCAAAAGCGGCGCTGCGTGAGCTCATCCTGCCATTACTCGATGAAACCGACGAACCGATGGATGACGAAAACCTGATCGACTACGGCCTGGATTCGGTGCGCATGATGGCGCTCGCCGCACGCTGGCGTAAAGTCCACGGCGATATCGATTTCGTGATGCTGGCAAAAAATCCGACCCTCGACGCCTGGTGGGCGCTACTCTCCCGCGAGGTGCAGTAATGTTTTTTGATTTCACCGGCAAAGCCGTCTGGGTGACAGGGGCGGGTAAAGGGATTGGTTATGCGACGGCGCTGGCCTTTGCCGACGCGGGCGCGAAGGTGACCGGATTCGATCTGGCCTTCCCGCAGGGGAATTATCCATTTGCTACCCAAACGCTGGACGTATCTGACGCGGCGCAGGTGAGCGATGTCTGCGGGCGCTTGCTCGCCGTAGAGGAACGTCTGGATATACTGGTCAACGCCGCCGGCATTCTGCGCATGGGCGCCACGGACCAGCTTTCGCAGGAGGACTGGCAGCAGACGTTTGCGGTCAACGTTGGCGGGGCGTTTAACCTCTTTCAACAGACGATGGGCCAGTTCCGTTGTCAGCAGAGCGGGGCGATTGTCACCGTGGCGTCCGACGCGGCCCACACGCCGCGCATCGGGATGAGTGCCTATGGCGCCTCGAAAGCGGCGCTGAAAAGCCTGGCCCTCACCGTCGGGCTGGAGCTGGCGGGCAGCGGCGTGCGCTGTAATCTGGTGTCGCCGGGGTCAACGGATACCGATATGCAGCGCACCCTGTGGACCTGCGACGATGCGGAGCAGCAGCGCATTCGCGGTTTTGGCGAGCAGTTTAAGCTGGGGATCCCGCTGGGGAAAATTGCCCGTCCTCAGGAGATTGCCAGCACGATCCTGTTCCTGGCCTCCGATGCTGCCAGCCATATCACCCTGCAGGATATCGTGGTGGACGGCGGCTCCACGCTGGGGGCGTAATGATCTGGAAACGCCATTTATCGTTAGATGCGCTGAACGCCACCAGCCAGAACACGCTGGTGGCGCATCTTGGCATCGTTTATACCCGCCTTGGCGACGATACGCTGGAAGCGGAAATGCCGGTGGATGCGCGCACCCATCAGCCGTTTGGCCTGCTGCACGGTGGCGCGTCGGCGGCGCTGGCGGAAACGCTGGGCTCAATGGCCGGTTTTCTGATGACCCGCGACGGGCAGAACGTGGTGGGAACGGAGCTGAATGCTACCCATCATCGTGCGGTAGCGCAGGGGACCGTGCGCGGCGTGTGTCAGCCGCTGCATCTGGGTCGATCCAGCCAGAGTTGGGAGATTGTGGTGTTCGACGAGCAGGGACGGCGGTGCTGTACCTGCCGGTTGAGTACGATGGTGCTGGGGTAATGTTGTGCGGCCTGTTGCCCTCACCCTAACCCTCTCCCACAGGGAGAGGGGACGGTGTAGTACAAAATTAGAGCATTGAGACGACGCGTTTAAGTAACCGAATTCGCGGCGCAATGGACGCTTTGTCCAGCCACTCCGCCGGGCTGTGGAAGCCCGCGCCAATCGGCCCTAAGCCGTCAAGCGTGGGGATACCCAGCGCAGCGGTGTGGTTGGCATCGCTGCCGCCGCCGACCGCCTGCCAGGTAATGGCGATGCCTTCCGCTTTACCTGCCGCTTCAACCTGCTGCATCAGTGCCTGAGTCGCAACGCTTGCTGCCATCGCCGGTTTGTGATTGACCCGCGTCAGCGTCGTCGTCACGCCGTCTAAAAAGCCTTTTTCACATAAGGCTTCCAGCGCCTGATTCACCCGGTCGTACTCGTCGTTTTCCCAGAAGCGAACGTCGAGCTCGGCCACGGCGTTGTCCGCCACCACGTTTGCCGCGCTGCCGCCGCTGTGGTGCCGCGCGACCCGTCGCTCAGCGCATTCAGGGCAACGATGCAGTTTGCCAGCGCTGTGATTGCCGAACGGCCTTTCTCCGGGTCGTTACCCGCGTGTGCCGTCACGCCCTTGAAGGTGAGGTGATAGCCCGCCATACCTTTACGGGCTTTCACCAGAGAGCCATCAGCACGGGCAGCTTCGCACACCAGCACGCAGCGGGAGCGTTGTGCCAGTGCACCGATCCATTCGTGGGAGTATACCGAGCCCGTTTCTTCGTCCGGATTCATCGCGACCGCGATTGCCAGGCGATCTTTATCCGCAGGATCTAGCTCGCGCATTGCCCACAGAATATTGAGCAGTCCGCTTTTCATATCAGACACGCCGGGGCCGTAGAGACGCGTATCGTCCTCGCTCAACGGGCGTTCGGCCACGGTGCCGGGGGCAAAAACGGTATCAAGATGGCCGACCAGCAGCACGTCGAACTGCTCTGCCTGCGGCTTGTTGCTGACGAAGAGGCCCGGGCCAACTTTCTCGCCCAGGTTTACCTGCCCGGTATGCCAGCCTTCGCGTTGCCAGAGTGATTCTAAAATGCCAGCCACGGCGGCAACGCCCGCGATGGTCTGGGTGCCGCAGTCCACGTTCACCAGGCTTTTCAGCTCTTCAATGTAGCGATCCAGATTCATTTCCTTTTCCTTGTAAGCGGTAAGCGCGCGATCGCTCAGGGTCATTCTGGCGAGGTTGAGCGTAAAAAAAATGATACAAATCATCCCGTAAGGTTGAGCCAGGACGAAAAACGCAGAAGTGTGACCGATGACAGCGACGGGGTTGTTTCAGCCTGAAAGTGATCGACTTAACACTGTGGTGTAAATCTCTGGTTTGACCACGCATTATTGCGTTTCAAAGTTGTTAAATTTTACGCGTTGTTCTAGAAACAAAATGTAACATCTCACTGTTCCACAACAACGGACAACAACTATGAACAACTCAGGGAAATACCTTACATGGGCACTGCTTTCCGTTGTGGGAGCTTTTGCCCTGGGCTATATCGCCCTCAACCGGGGGGAACAGATCAATGCGCTCTGGATTGTCGTTGCCTCCGTCTGCATTTATCTGATCGCGTATCGTTTTTATGGTCGCTATATCGCCAAAACGGTGCTGGCGGTTGACGGCACGCGCATGACGCCCGCCGTTCGTCATAACGACGGGCTGGACTACGTTCCGACCGATAAGAAAGTGCTGTTCGGTCACCACTTTGCGGCGATTGCCGGGGCAGGCCCGCTGGTGGGGCCGGTGCTGGCGGCGCAGATGGGCTATCTGCCGGGGATGATCTGGATCCTTGCCGGCGTGGTGCTGGCGGGGGCCGTACAGGACTTTATGGTGCTGTTCGTCTCCACCCGTCGCGATGGCCGTTCGCTTGGCGAGCTGGTGAAAGAGGAGATGGGCGCGACGGCCGGGGTGATTGCGCTGGTGGCGACCTTTATGATCATGGTGATCATCCTTGCGGTGCTGGCGATGATTGTCGTGAAAGCACTGACCCACAGTCCGTGGGGGACTTACACCGTCGTGTTCACCATTCCGCTGGCCATTTTTATGGGGATCTACATTCGCTACCTGCGTCCGGGACGCATTGGTGAGGTGTCGGTGATTGGTCTGGTGCTGCTGGTGTTCGCCATTATCTCCGGCGGCTGGGTGGCAGAGAGCCCAACCTGGGCACCGTTCTTCGACTTTACCGGCGTACAGCTGACCTGGATGCTGGTGGGGTACGGGTTTGTGGCGGCAGTGCTGCCGGTGTGGCTGCTGCTGGCCCCGCGTGATTACCTCTCTACGTTCCTGAAAATTGGCACCATCGTCGGGCTGGCTATTGGTATTTTGATCATGCGTCCGACGCTGACCATGCCAGCGTTAACCAAATTCGTTGACGGTACGGGCCCGGTCTGGACCGGTAACCTGTTCCCGTTCCTGTTTATCACCATCGCCTGTGGTGCGGTGTCTGGCTTCCACGCGCTGATTGCCTCCGGGACCACGCCGAAGATGCTGGCGAATGAAAATCAGGCCTGCCTGATTGGCTACGGCGGCATGCTGATGGAGTCCTTCGTGGCGATCATGGCGCTGGTCTCTGCCTGCATTATCGACCCGGGCGTCTACTTCGCGATGAACAGCCCGATGGCGGTTCTGGCTCCGGCGGGCACCGCCGACGTGGTGGCATCCGCAGCACAGGTGGTAAGCGGCTGGGGCTTTGCCATTACCCCGGATACGTTATCGAGTATCGCCAGTGAAGTGGGTGAGCAGTCGATTATCTCCCGCGCGGGTGGCGCGCCTACGCTGGCGGTGGGCATGGCCTACATCCTTCACGGTGCGCTGGGCGGGCTGATGGATGTCTCGTTCTGGTATCACTTCGCCATTCTCTTTGAAGCGCTGTTTATTCTGACGGCGGTGGATGCGGGGACGCGCGCAGCGCGCTTTATGCTGCAGGATCTGCTGGGTGTGATCTCCACGAACCTGAAGCGTACCGATTCGCTCCCGGCGAACCTGCTGGCAACGGCCTTGTGCGTGCTGGCGTGGGGGTACTTCCTGCATCAGGGCGTGGTGGATCCGCTTGGCGGCATTAACACGCTGTGGCCGCTGTTCGGTATCGCTAACCAGATGCTGGCAGGGATGGCGCTGATGCTGTGTGCGGTGGTGCTGTTCAAGATGAAGCGCCAGCGTTATGCCTGGGTGGCGCTGCTGCCTACTTCCTGGCTGCTGATTTGTACCCTGACGGCGGGCTGGCAGAAAGCCTTCAGCCCGGACAATAAAGTGGGCTTCCTGGCGATTGCCAATAAGTTCCAGGCGATGATCGACAGCGGTAAAATCCCGGCGCAGTATACGGAATCACAGCTGTCGCAGCTGGTGTTTAACAACCGTCTGGATGCCGGGCTGACCATCTTCTTTATGGTGGTGGTCGTGGTACTGGCGTTGTATTCTCTCAAAACCGCGCTGGCGGCGTTGAAAGTCGACAAGCCAACGGCAAAAGAGACGCCTTACGAGCCAATGCCTGAAAACCTGGAAGAGATTGTCACCCAGGCCAAAGGGGCGCATTAACCTGTGTGCCGGGTGGCGCTAGCGCTTACCCGGCCTACATTTCTTATCCTCCCTCTCCCTTTGGGAGAGGGGCCAGGGTGAGGGAAACAAACGAGAAATGACTTATGTTCGACACCCTTTCCAAAGCAGGTAAATACCTGGGCCAGGCCGCCAAAATGATGATTGGCGTGCCGGACTACGACAACTATGTCGAGCATATGCGCGTCAACCATCCAGACCAGACGCCAATGACCTACGACGAATTTTTCCGCGATCGTCAGGACGCCCGTTACGGCGGCAAGGGCGGAGCGAAGTGCTGTTAACCCTCTTTCGGTAAATAGAGGCTGATCTGCTCCTGTTTACAGCCGTAGATCGCCGCCAGCTTTTCACGGGTGCGCTTTTGCGGACGGGAGTGACGATGCTGTAAGCGCCAACGCGTACTTTAAAAACGCCTCTGCCGGGCGACAGAGGCTTGCAGAAAATGTGCGATCAGGCGTTCAAACCGCCGTCCACATCCAGCCCCGTACCGGAGATCTGTCCGGCGGCCGGGCTGGCGAGGAAGGTGACCGCCGCCGCGATATCTTCCGGTTGTCCGTAATGACCGACGGCAATCATCTGACGCTGGGCTTCTGCCTGTTCGCCGTCCTCCGGGTTCATATCGCTGTTGGTCGGGCCGGGATGCACCAGGTTCACGGTAATACCGCGGGGCCCCAGATCCCGCGCCAGACCGCGCGTGAAGGAGTTAAGCGCGGATTTGGTCATGGAGTAGACGGAGATACCCGGCATCGCCACGCGGTTTGCCAGACAGCTACCGATATTGATAATGCGTCCGCCGTCAGACATGTGTACCAGCGCTTCCTGCGTGGCGATCACCACGCCGCGAATGTTGACGTTAATCAGGGCATCGATATCCGCCAGCGTCATGGACTCCAGCGGGCCGCCGCGGGCGATACCGGCGTTATTGACCAGAATGTCCAGCCCGCCGAGGGTGCGCGCCGCATGGGTGACCGCGTCCTGAATAGCCTCTGCACTGGCGCTGTCGGCCTGAACCGCCTCACTGTGCCGCCCCAGCGCGCTTATCTCATCGACCACGGCCTGGGCTTTATCGACTGACTTTTCATACGTGATAACCACATCGGCACCGGCGCGTGCCAGCGACAGCGCGATAGCACGGCCCAATCCCCGGCTGGCGCCGGTGACCAGCGCTTTCTTACCTGTTAAATCGATCTGCATGATGACCTCGTTGCGAGAGTGGTGAGAATCATCATTAGGTATAGTCGCTCGGCGCGTTTAACGGCTGAAGGATTCCACTTTCTCGAACGCCGCGCGCAGAACGTCAGGTGTGAGCGCCACGGGCAAATAGTGAATCGACTCCACCGGGCGCAGGGTGTGATTGATGACCTTGTCCAGTTCGTCACGGTTGTTGATATCCACCTCCAGCTCGCGAAGCCGGGTCGGCAGGTTAAAGCGCTGATACGGGGTGACAAGCTGCGCCAGCACGTCGTCCTGACCGAGCAGGGCGCTTTGCACCAGAATGCCGTAGGCCACTTTGGTGCCGTGCAGGTATTTTTCCGTCTGCGGCAGGACGGTTAAGCCGTTATGCACCGCATGTGCCGCCGCCACGCGTGTATAACGTTCGCCGAGCCCACCGACCATGCCGCCACCGGCAATAATGGCATCCACCACATCTCTGAATGCCTGCGTTGCTTCGCCGCGCTGCTGGTCAGCCAGCGCATCCTCGCTGCGTTCCAGCAGCACGTCGCGGATAGCCAGCGCGCCGTTAATCCCCAGACGTACGGTCAGCGGCAGGTGTTCAGGCTGCGGTGCGAGTACAACCGCTTCATACCACTTCGCCAGGGTATCGCCGATACCAGCCAGCAGGTATTCCGCCGGGGCGTTAAGGATGATTTGCGGCTCCACCAGCACCAGGAAGTTGGCATCGTCGAAAATTTCAAACTGCAGCGCCTGCCCGGCATCGTTGTACCAGACGGAGAGCGGCGTCCATGCCGCACAGGTAGCGGCGATGGTCGGGATACCCACGAACGGAACGCCCAAACGACGCGCCACGGCTTTGACCGTATCCATCACCGCTCCGCCGCCAACACCAATCACCACGGCCGCCTCGCTGCCGGATTCATTCACCAGATGGGTGACGTCACGCTCGCTGCAGTGGCCTTTGAACAACAGGTGTTTTGCGCCGGGGGCCGCAAAGCTCTCCGGCAGGTAGGGACGTGCGCCTTCAAGCGCGCGTTCGCCGTAGATCCACACCGCGCGGGAAAGCTGCTCCGGGGTGAAGAAGTCATGCAGATGCGCAAGGCTTCCGGGATGAGAAAAGTAGTTCGCCGGGCCGGGAACGACGCGGATATCGGTGTTGCTCATGGTGTTGTCCTTTTTTAGCAAGCGCTAACCCGATGTTATGTCTGGACATCCGGATGGCTAATAATATTTGGCTTTATCTTATGCCTTTTCTGTCGTTGTCAGTCAACCGGAGCTGTGAAAAATTCAATAAATCAAACTATTAATGAGGATCCTACGCGGATGGTTTCCAGTCGCCTTGAGATGCGCGGTATCAGCCTGGCCTTTTCCGGCTTTCAGGCGCTGTCGCGCGTGGACTTTACCCTGAACGGCGGATCGGTGCATGCATTGACCGGGGCTAACGGCGCGGGGAAATCGACGCTGATGGCGGTGCTGTGCGGAACGCACGATCGCTATGAGGGGGAGATCTGCATTAATAACCAGCCGGTGACGATCCGCGAACCGCTCGATGCCAAACGGCTGGGGATCCACCTTGTGCAGCAGGAAGTGGACGTGGCGCTGGTTCCGGGGCTGAGCATCGCTGAAAACATCATGCTCGACCAACTGGCGCAGCCGGGACATCGCTACCGCTGGCGTGCTATTCGTCAACAGGCGAAGCAGGCGCTGGCGCAGCTCGACGTTACGCTGGACGTTCGCCGTTCCATCGACAGCTGTTCATTGGCTGAAAAACAGCAGATCCTGCTGGCGCGGGCGCTGTCGCATCACTGCCGTTTTTTGATCCTCGATGAACCTACCGCACCGCTGGATGCCCACGACAGTGAACGCCTGTTCGCGGTGGTGCGGCGTTTAAAGCAGCAGGGCATTGGCGTGGTATTTATCTCGCACCGCATTCATGAGCTAAAAGCCATCTGTGACACCTTAACGGTGCTGCGCGATGGCAAGCTGATTGAGACCGGCCCGATGGCGGATCTCAGCGGCGAAGCGATCGTCGAGAAGATGCTCGGCCACGAACTGAGCGATATCTACCCGCCAGCACGTCCTGTGCATCGCGACGAGACGCTGCTGCGGGTTGAGGGGCTGCACGACGACGCGTTGCTGAAAGATATCTCCCTGCATCTGCGTAAAGGCGAAATCCTGGGCATTGCCGGGCTGGCGGGCGCAGGCAAAACTGAACTCTGCAAGGCGCTGTTTGGTGCCAGCAAAAGCCGGGTGGAGCGTGGCGAGCTCAATCATCAGCCCTGGAAACCGCGCGATCCGGCCGATTCCGTGCTGCGCGGGCTGGCGCTGGTACCGGAGGAGCGACGCAAGGAGGGGATTTTCATCGACGAGCCGGTGAGCATGAACCTGGCCGTGACGGCAGATAACAGCTTTTCGCGCTGGAGTCTCTTTGGTCATCGTCAGGCGTGGCGCTGGGCGGAAGAGGTGATAGCCCGCGTTGGCGTGCGTACGCGCGGGCCGGGGCAGGTTTTACGTCGGCTTTCTGGCGGTAACCAGCAGAAGGTTGCTATTGGCAAATGGCTGCGCAATGACGCCAGCGTGCTGATATTTGACGAGCCGACCAAGGGCGTTGACGTCAAAGCGAAGACCGATCTGTTTCAACTGATCGACGGTCTGGCCCGCGAGGGCAAAGGGGTGATTTACGCTTCGGGCGAATTTGCCGAACTGGTAGGGCTGTGCGACCGCATCTGCGTGCTCTGGGACGGACGCATCGTGGCGGAAATCCCCGGGGCCGAGGCGCGGGAAGAGACACTACTTTATTATTCAACCGGAGGAACGGCGTCGTGAGCAAAGCCCTTTCAGTGACCGCGGCGGCGTCTGGCCGTCAACAGATTTTCGATTTTCTCTACCGGTGGGGCATGTTGCTCACCGTGGTGGCGCTGGTGGTGATTTTTGGCCTGGCGTCGGACAGCTTCCTCGATCCGAACAACATCATCAACATTCTGCGCTCGATCGCCATCGTGACGGTGATCGCCATCGGCGTATCGATTTCACTCACGGTGGGCGGGTTTGATCTCTCCGTCGGCTCAACGGCGTCGCTGGCGAATGCGCTGGTGATCTCGCTCTTCGTCTGGCACGGCTTCGGCACCACCGAATCGATTGTGATCACCCTTGCGCTCTGCACGCTGGTCGGCCTGTTTAACGCCTTTCTGATCGTCATTCTGCGCATCCCGGACATGCTCGCGACGCTTGCCAGCCTGTTCGTGATACAGGGCGTGGCGATGACCTACAGCTACGGCGGGTCGATTACCGAGAACATGGTGCTGCCGAGAGGTGATATGGCGGAAGGAACCATTCCGGCGGCGTTCAGCCTGCTGGGGCAGGTGCCGACCATCGTCATCATCATGCTGGCGGTGACCCTACTGGCACAGCTGGGATTGTCACTGACCACCCACGGCCGGCGCATGTACGCCATCGGCGGTAACCCGGAGGCGGCGCGCCTTTCAGGCATTCGCACCACGCGTTACAAGGTCGCGGCCTACGTGCTTGCCTCGCTGCTGGCCGGACTGGGCGGGATTTTGCTGGCCTCGCGCATTGGGTCGTCGCAGGTGAATGCGGGCGGCGGGTATCTGATGGACGCGGTGGCGGCAGCGTGGATCGGCTTTTCGCTGGCCGGTTCCGGCAAGCCGAACGCGCTGGGAACGCTGGTGGGGGCGGTCATTCTGGGCGTGCTGTCGAACGGGCTGGTGATGCTCTCCGTACCGTATTACGCCATGGACATTATAAAAGGGCTGGTGCTTGCCGTGGCGCTGGCGATTACTTACATACAAAAACGCTGACAACACAACGGGATAAAAAATGAAAAAGATTGCACTCTCTTTGGTGGCTCTTGGGTTACTCACCTCTCTGCCGGGCTTTGCGGCCACGCCTGCACCGGTTCCGGCGGCCATTGCCAACCACGACGGCCCCATTCGCATTGCGGTGATCCGCAACCTTGGCTCGGATGACAACACCACGCAGTTTGTCGCCGGGGCGATTCAGGAAGGGAAAAAACTTGGCTTTAAGGTCAGCACCTTTTTAAGCAACGGTGACGACGCAAAATTCCAGGACTTTGTGAATCAGGCGATCAGCCAGAAATATGACGGGATTATTCTCTCTCAGGGGCGTGATCCGTATGCGACCGCGCTGGTGAAGAAGGCGGTGGATGCCGGGATTAAGGTTTCGGTGTTTGATACCGCCGTCAACGGCGAGATCCCAGGCGTGACGGTCACCCAGCAGGACGATGCCTCCCTGACGAATCTCTCCTTCGGCCAACTGGCGAAAGATTTCAACGGCAAGGCCAATATCGTCAAGCTGTGGGTCGCCGGTTTCCCGCCGATGGAGCGTCGTCAGGCGGCGTATAAGGAACTGCAGAAACAGTACCCGAATATCAAAGAGCTGGAGTCTATTGGCGCGGTGTCGTCGGACGTGCAGGGCGATACCGCCAACAAGGTCGGGGCAATTCTGGCGAAATACCCGAAAGGTAAAATCGACGCTATCTGGGGCACCTGGGACGCCTTCAGCCAGGGGGCGTATAAAGCCCTGAAGGAGAATGGCCGCACTGAAATCAAGCTCTACAGCATCGACATCTCCAACCAGGATTTACAGCTGATGCGCGAGCCGGGAAGCCCGTGGGCAGTGAGCGTGGCGGTGGATCCAAAGCTGATTGGGGCAACTAACGTGCGTCTGATCGCTAACAAGATTGCCGGAGAGCCGACGCCTGCGACCTATGATTTTAAAGCAGCGGCGATCCCGCAGGCGCTGCTGAGCGCCCAGCCGGGTGCGGTGAACGTGGCGTCGCTGGGGAAAATCATTCCGGGCTGGGGACAGACCGAAGACTTTATTGCGCCGTGGTTTGCGACGCTGGAAGCGAAGTCAAAATAGTGCCCGGTGGCGCTTCGCTTACCGGGCCTACGGTGTGGTAGGCCGGGTAAGGCGCTGCAGCCACCCGGCGAAAGGAGCTAAAGGTGACAACATTACCCACCCCTGAATACAGCCGCAATATGCGGCTGATTGGCCATAGCGACAGTAATAATGCCGATGTCAGTCTTTACCACCACTTAGTTTGCCGTTTAACCAGATTGGTGTGATTACTGATGCAGTGAAGACCTTCCCGCATCCTGACTCACACAGCGATCGACCTTTTGTGTCCTGCCCTGGACCCGTCGGTTGCCGGAAGCGCCTTCATGCGAGGCATCTCCTCACCGATGCGCGTGACTCAAGAAGGGCCTGACGTCTTGTCTCGTTACTGTCCTGTCCGGGTTATCTGTCTGGAGATTCAACTCTGTTTCCTCACAGGAGCTCTGTCATGGTTGATAAAGTTACCGAAGCTGCCGTTGTGGGTGGCGTGGATACACATAAAGATTTGCACGTTGCCGCTGTCGTAGATCAGAACAATAAAGTCCTTGGGACTCAGTATTTCTCCACAACACGACAAGGTTACCGGCAGATGCTGGCATGGATGACCTCGTTTGGGACATTAAAGCGAATTGGTGTTGAGTGCACAGGTACCTATGGTTCCGGTTTGCTTCGTTATTTTCAGAACGCCGGGTTAGAAGTTCTTGAGGTGACTGCTCCAGACCGGATGGAGCGACGCAAACGGGGTAAAAGTGACACAATTGATGCTGAATGTGCCGCTCATGCAGCATTCTCAGGCATCAGGACAGTTACTCCCAAAACGCGTGATGGCATGATTGAGTCCCTGCGGGTATTAAAAACTTGCCGAAAAACAGCAATATCAGCCCGCAGAGTCGCTCTCCAGATTATCCATTCAAATATTATCTCTGCCCCGGATGAATTACGTGAACAGCTCAGAAATATGACGCGCATGCAGCTCATCAGGACCCTGGGTTCCTGGAGACCTGATGCCAGTGAATACCGCAATGTAACCAACGTTTATCGCATTTCATTAAAGTCCCTTGCCCGACGCTATCTCGAGTTACATGACGAAATCGCTGATCTGGATGTCATGATTGCGGCAATTGTCGACGAGTTGGCACCTGAGCTGATTAAACGTAATGCTATCGGATACGAAAGCGCTTCACAGTTGCTGATCACTGCCGGAGACAATCCTCAACGGTTAAGATCAGAATCAGGATTTGCGGCACTGTGTGGTGTCAGCCCGGTCCCCGTTTCTTCTGGAAAAACGAACCGTTACCGACTTAATCGTGGTGGAGATCGTGCTGCAAATAGTGCACTTCACATCATCGCCATCGGACGCTTACGAACTGACGCAAAAACAAAGGAATATGTCGCCAGGCGTGTAGCCGAAGGACATACAAAAATGGAAGCGATACGCTGTCTAAAGCGATATATCTCCCGCGAAGTTTACACGTTACTGCGCAATCAAAACAGGCGGATCAACAGTATCCCGATAACAGCTTGACTCTTAGAAGGGCGTCCAGGGCGGTCGCCCGGACGGCGTGCAACTGATGGTGCACCGCGGTTATGCGTATATTGGTCATATGGTGTCGCAGGGCTTTTCGATTGTTGACGTGCGCGACCCGAAAAACCCGAAAGCGGCGGGTTATGTACCTGCGCCGCCCGGCACCTGGAATGTGCATTTGCAGGCACACGACGATTTACTGCTGGTGATTAACGCCCGGGATCTGTTTGCCGATGCCCGCTTCGCCGATGAAAAGGTCTACTACACCCGTCAGGTGGGGGAGACCGTCAGCGACGTGCAGGACAAAGGCTGGAGCGCCGGGCTGCGCGTATTTGATATCTCCACGCCGGACAGGCCGCGTGAAATCGGCTTTCTGTCGTTAAATGGCATTGGTATCCACCGCATCTGGTACGTCGGCGGTCGCTGGGCCTATGTGTCGGCGCTGATCGACGGCTTTACCGACTATATCTTCCTGACCATCGACCTGGCCGATCCGCGTAAGCCCGAAGTGGCGGGGCGCTGGTGGCTGCCGGGGATGAACCAGGCCGCAGGTGAACGGCCAGAGTGGCCGGAAGGCAAACGCTACGCGCTGCATCATGCCATTATTGCCGGGGATACGGCATACGGCAGCTGGCGTGACGGTGGTTTAACGCTGCTGGATGTCAAAGATCGCACTCAGCCGAAGCTGATTAGCCACCGCAACTGGAGCCCGCCGTTTGGTGGCGGGACGCATACCGCGCTGCCGCTGCCGGACCGCGATCTGCTGGTGGTGCTCGACGAAGCGGTGCTCGACAACCAGGAGGACGGCGAGAAGTTCATCTGGCTGTTTGATATCCGCGAGCCGTCGAACCCGGTAAGTATCTCCACCTTCCCGCAGCCGGATGAAAGAGACTACGTGGCGAAAGGCGCGCATTTCGGCCCGCATAATCTGCACGAGAACCGGCCGGGAAGCTTTGTCAGCTCCACGCTGATCTTCGCCACCTTTCAGAATGCAGGGGTGCGTGCGTATGACATTTCGAATCCCTACCGCCCGGTGGAAACGGGGGCGCTGGTACCTGCTGCACCCGAAAGGATGATGGATACACGCGGCTTTGTTGAATAAATCAGATTTCGGGTAAGTCTCCCCCGTAGCGGGTTGTGTT